>DAISXX010000080.1:0-5469 GCA_036825695.1 Patescibacteria group bacterium
CCGCGACGCTTGCCGGTTGGAACGTCCGTGCCGAGGATTTGGACGCGCTCGCGGTGGTCACGGGCCCCGGGTCGTTCACCTCAAGCCGCGTTTCTACCACCATCGCGAACGCGATCGCGTTCGGCCGGAACATTCCGGTGATTGGCGTCGAGAATGCCGCGAGAAAGAACCTCCACGAGCTGGCGGAATCGCTCGACCTGTCGACGCTGCCGGACACGGACCGGTTCGCCATACCCGTGTACGACCGTCCGCCGCATATTACCAGTCCTGCCTCCTAACTCCTAAAAACCTAAACCCTAACGATATGCAAGCAGTCGACGTCGTGCAGAATTCCGTGCTGAGCCTTTGGGACAGCATCGTCGCGTACGTGCCGAACGTGCTCGGCGCGATCGTGGTGTTCCTGATCGGGATCATCATCGCGTCCGTGCTCCAGACCGTGGTCGTGAAGATCGTCCAGATGCTTCGCGTCGACGAGCTCGTCTCGAAGCTCGACGTGAAGGCGTCGCTTGAGAAGGTGGGCATTCGGCTCCACGTCGGCAAGCTGCTCGGCTGGATCGTGAAGTGGTTCTTCATCGTCGTGTCGCTCATCGCGGCCACGGACATTCTCGGATGGGAGCAGGTCACCAACTATCTGCAGGAAGTGGTGCGCTACATTCCGAACGTGATCATCGCGGTGATCATCCTGCTGGCCGGCATCCTGCTCGCGACTTTCGTCCGCAACGTCGTGAAGACCGCGGTTGAGGCCGCCGAGCTCGCGAGCGCCGACTTCCTTTCCGGCATCGCCAAGTGGGCCATCCTCCTGTTCTCGTTCATGGCCGCCCTCGTTCAGCTCCAGATCGCCCCGGGGCTCATCAACACGCTGTTCACGGGCCTGGTGGCCATGCTTGCCCTGGCCGGCGGTCTCGCCTTCGGCCTCGGCGGCCGCGACCACGCCTCGCGCGCCCTCGACCGATTGCGCAAGGATCTCTCGAGCGAAAAGTAAAAACGAAAAAACGGTCCGACGCACGTCGGACCGTTTTGGTTTCTAGATCTCGATGACCTTCTCCCCGAACACGTAGACGATCTCCGTGTCGCCGAGGCGGCGAACCATGGTTTGCTCGGTGGGATAGGTGTGGCCGTGGAAGAGGAACTTCGGGCGTTCGCGTTCCACGTAGTCGCGCAGCCCGACGAATCCCGTGTGCGCGATTTCCGTCACGTCGTCGTTCACGCCGTACGGCGGGCAGTGGACGAGCATCACGTCGACGCGCGGGAACGCCGCGAGCATCGCGCTCGCCTCCTCCTGCGAATACATCTTCGCGGACGATTCCTTGTACCGCACGCACCCCTCGAACCCGCCGAACGTCACGCCGCCGACGGTTTGCGTCCGCAGGTGCATGTTCTCAATCCCGAGGCTCGGCATGTACATGCCGGAGCAGTGGTTACCGTAGACGCCGAGCTTCGGAAGGGCGCAGTCCTCGAGCGCGCGGATGTCGGGGAGCTCGAGGTCGCCGAGCGTCACGATGACGTCGACCGGCGTGTCCGCGAGGATGTCCCTGAGCGGCCGCGACGGGGCGCGGTCGGCGATGGCGAGCATGCGCATAGGTCAGGTGAGCGTGAATTCGATCGTGTCGGAAATCGGCGGGTGCATGAGCGACACGGTTGCCGCGTACGTTCCGGCCGGGAGCTGTTCGAGCGTGACGTTCACGGCGCCGTCCGCCGTTTTGAACGGCACGGTGGCGACGGTCTTTCCGGCGGACGCGAGCACGCACGTTCCTTCGCCGACGAACGACGCGTCGTTCGCGATCGGGATCGTTCGGTCGCGGTCGTCGAGCGTGCCGGGAACCTTCGCGCCGGTCACGATGCGCAGCAGCCGCAAGTCGGCAAACGCGCACAGCGCCAGGTAGGGGACCGCTTCCTTCCGTTTCGCGAGCAGGCCGACCCACGCGTTTCCGGGCTGGACGATCCGCGAGGTGATCGCGGCGAACGTTTCCTCGTCGACCGAACGGATCGCGTCGCCGTAATCCTCGACGAACGACGTTTCCTTGTTCCGCGCGCGCAACGCGGCGATGAGCGGCTCAAGCGTGCCGGACTGACGCTCGACGCACGCGGTCCAGATATCGCGGATCACGGCGTAGCGGAGCGCGTTGAGCGGAGGGAAGCGGTCGACGAGGTCGGCGGGATGGCTCGCGAGGAGCGGCCGCGTGCGGTCGCTCACGACGACGTTCTCGCCGAGCATGTCCGCATAGCCGAGTTCTCGGGCGACGAGCCGCGCCACCGCGAGCGCGATGCCTTCCTCGATGAGCCCGTAGCGCAGGTCGAGCGCGTGCCACGCGTGCACGGCCTCGTGCAGCACGTCCGACGGCGCGAGCGACGCGTCGAGAAAGATCTCGCGCGTTTGGAAATTCATTTCGGAGTCGCGCATGGCGCGGGAAACCTTGCGGAGCGTCCACGCGCCCGGCGCGGCGGGACCGAGGATCCGCTCGAGGGCCGGCGCGGCGCGCGAAAGCAGGTCGCGGACGCGCTCGCGTTCCTCGGCGGCGAACGAAGGGTCGAATGTCGTTGCGAGCGAAGTCATACGGACGGATTGTACCAGAGCGGGCCGCGACCATCGAGGCCGCTGTCCGTCCGTTGCCAATTGGCGTAAACTATGGTAGGTTCGCCCCGATATGACTGACGGATACCGCTACGGAACGCACCGGTTTTGGGAGATGCTGCAGGGCATCTTGTTTTGGGCCACGTTCGTCCTGTCCATCGTGCTCTCCTTCGTGGTTCCGGTGTGGGTGATCGTGTTCATCATCGTGTTCGATTTGTTCTGGCTGTTCCGCGTGCTGTACTTCGTGATCCACCTCATCTCGGCGTGGCGCGAGTACCGCGCCACCACGAGGACGGATTGGGAGGCGAAGCTCGCCGCGGTTCCGGGCTCCGACCGCGTCCGCCACCTCATCTTCCTCCCGACGTACAAGGAGGGCGCGGACATCATGCGCGCCACGCTGCGATCCATCCGTGACACGCGCTTTCCGAACAGCCGCATCTTCGTCGTGCTCGCCGGCGAGGCGCGCGACTCGGCGCACTTCCGGAAGAACGCGGAGCTGATGCAGCGGGAGTTCGGGAACACGTTCGGGAAGATCATCGTGACCGAGCATCCGGTCGGGTTGCCGGACGAGATCCCGGGGAAGGGATCGAACCTGAACTACGCGGCGCATCGCGCGGCGGAAGTCCTCTCGGCGGAGTTTCCGGACATTCCGGACGAGGACATCGTCGTGTCGTCGTTCGACGTGGACACGGTTTCGCATCCGCAGTACTTCGCCTACCTGACCTACCTCTACTGCACCGTTCCCGAGCCCACGCGTACCTCGTACCAGCCGGTGGCGCTGTTCGCGAACAACATCTGGACCACGCCGGCTCCCGTGCGCATCGCCGCGTTCGGGACCACGTTTTGGATCCTCACCGAGCTGGCACGACCGGAGCGGTTGTGGACGTTCTCGTCGCATTCCATGCCGTGGACCATGCTGAAGGACGTCGGATTTTGGCAGAAGGACATCGTCACCGAGGACTCGCGCATCTTCATGCAGGCGTTCCTCCGCTACGGCGGCAACTACCGCGTGACGCCGGTGTTCCTGCCGGTATCGATGGACACGGTGACCGGCGCCACGTACGTCGACGCGCTCGTCGCGCTCTACAAGCAGATGCGCCGTTGGGCCTGGGGCGCGGAACATTTGCCGTACATGGTGGACCAGTTCCGCCAGCATCCGGAAATTTCAACGCGGCTCAAGTTCAAGTACCTCTTCAACCACATGGAAGGGATGTATACCTGGGCCGCGGCTCCGCTGATGATCTTCATTCTCGGCTGGTTGCCGCTCCACGTGACGAGCTCCGAGGCGAACGCGCTCGTGCAGGCCGCGCCGTTCACGCTCGAGTGGCTCATGCGCCTCTCGATGGTGGGCGTATTCGTGTCCGGCACGCTGTCGCTCACCATGCTCCCGCCGCGCCCGAAATCGGTCGGCGCGCACGCCTGGCTCATGATGCTCGCCCAGTGGGCGCTCCTCCCGTTCACCTTTATCCTCTTCGGCGCGCTCCCGGCCATCGACGCACAGACGCGGCTCATGATCGGAAAATATCTCGGGTTCAACGTGACGGCGAAGAAGCGCTAGCCGACGACCGCGTTCGCGAGCGCGGTGAGCGACGGGAACAGCGCGTCGGGCTCCTCGGCCCCGAGCTGGCCGTGCGCGTGATAGCCCGTCGTGATTCCGATCGATACCAGCCCCGCGCGTTTCGCGGCGCGAATGTCGTACGTGGTGTCACCGACGTAGAATGCCTCCGTCGGGCGCACGCCGAACTCGGCGCAGACGCGCTCGAGGTGCGGCGTCTTGTCGGCGCAGTCGCCTTGGATCACGCGCAGGTGTTCTCGGATGCCGTAGCGCTCGGACTCGGCGCGGAGATGTTCGGACGGATGGCTGCTGACGATGCCGATCGGCACGTTCGTTTCCGAGAGGCGCGTCATCGCCGTCCGCGCGTCGCCGTACGCGTCCGGAACGATTCCTTCCGCCACCACGTTCGTAAGCGTCGCGCGATACAGCTCGTTCACCTCGCGTTCGGTCGCGACGACGCCCGCCTCCCTGAAGTGGTCGAACGCGTTCGAGCTGCAGTTCGCGAGCCAGTGTTCGAAGGACTCGACGGGCGGGAGGCCGTAGTGGGCCCGCATGCGCTGGTTCGACGCGAACACGGGCCGTCGGTCGTCGCTGATCGTCCCGCTCCAGTCGAACAAAAAGAGACGCGTTCCGGAGAGGTCGACCCGTTGAAAAAATGCGCCCATACGCGTATAGTCGTTTCACCTATGTATCCGAAGGTTTCCATCCATATCGTGGCCTGGAACAGCATGGATTTCATCCCGGAGCTTTTGAAATCCATCTTCGCACAGACCTATACCGACTTCAACGTCCTCATTGTGGACAACGCCTCGGACGACGGGGTGGAGACGTTCGTGCGCGCGCACTATCCGCAAGCGATGATTTTGCGCAACGCCCGCAACCTCGGGTTCGCGCCGGCGCACAACCAGGCCGTGCGCTACGCCACCGAGCATTGGGGCAAGGACGTGCTCGACGACCGGTACATTCTCGTGACGAACCCGGACGTGATTCTGTCGCCGACGTTTTTGGAAAATTTAATGAAGGGCGTGGCCGAGGAACCTCAGGCGGGCTCGTACCAGGGAAAGCTGCTGCTCGCGTTCCGCGAGAACATGCAGGACGAGGCGCTCGCGGAAACCGTGTGTTCCGAGCGGATTGATTCCACCGGGCTGCGCATGAACCGCAACCGCACGTTCGTCGACCGCGGGGCGGGGGAGCTCGACACGCGGCAATACGACCAGTCGCGCGACATCTTCGGGCCGACCGGCGCGCTCGCCTTGTACCGCGCCTCGGCGCTCCAGGCCGTGAAGCTCGGCGACGAGTGCTTCGACGCGGACTTTTTCGCGTACAAGGAGGACGTCGACCT
>DAISXX010000081.1:0-5412 GCA_036825695.1 Patescibacteria group bacterium
CCTCGCACCCTTCGGGCCGATATTTTTTCGCGGCCTGGCTGGGTCGCCTCCGGAGGACGGCGATGGATTTGAGGCCAAAGAAAAAACCGCCGGTCATGGCGGGAGGCGCTACTCGTCGCGGATTAGCGGGTCGTCGTTTGGGAACTCGCAGCCTGCGGCGCGGTCGAGTGCGAGTTCTTCGTCTCGCGAGACGCTGTTGCCGTCGTGGTCGAAGCCGGGGAGGCGGTAGACGCCGCCGCGGCGGATTCCCTCCATGCCGCCGACGCGCGCGATCTCGCCTTTCCAATACCGCTCGCGCTTGGCCAGCGTCGCGGGGTCCGGCGGGGGAAGGCGCGCGCGTTCGGAGGCGGCTTCGTGGTCGTCGGGGTCGTGTCTGTGGCTGCGTGCCATCGTCGCTCCGTTGTGGGCGGAAGTGTATTGGAGGTGGGAGATTACGTCAGTGGCAGGCCTGATTACAATTCGGCGACCACCACGCGATCGAAACCGTCGAGATCCTTGAAAATCTCGGGCCGAGCGTGCGGGAAGTCATGCGCGATGAGGTTGGGCGCGCTTTGGCACTGCGACGGGTCGATCTCGATGAGGACCGTCACACGTTCCGGGAGCGATGCGCGGTGGCGCTTCAGGAGCTTGAACAGCGCGAAGTAGTCGTCGAGCCCGTCGCGGCCGGACACGAGCGCCTCGTGCGGCTCGAAGTCGCGTACGTCGAGCTGCGCGGTTTCCATCTGGTGCTCGCTGAGATACGGCAGGTTCGCGCAGAGTACCAAGTGGTGGTAGGGCGCCTCGTGCGTGACGCCCACGGCCTTGAAAATGCGGATGACCGGCTCAATGAGATTCCCATGCTTGAAGTCGACGAGTTCCTCGACGCCGTGCTGCGCCGCGTTCGCGGCCGCGACGGATAGCGCCTGCGTGCTCATGTCGACGGCAATCACCGGAAGCCTCGTCTCGGCCGCGAGCGTGATCGCGATCGCTCCCGAGCCGGTGCCGATGTCGGCAAAAATGGAGTCGTGGAGTGATTGAGTCGTTAAGTCGTTGAGTGATTGAATGGCTTTTTCTACGAGCGTCTCGGTCGCGGGGCGTGGGATCAGCGTGAAACGGTTGACCGTGAAGCGACGTTTGTAAAACTCCTTCCAGCCCACGATGTACGCGACTGGTTCGTGCTCGCTCCGACGCTTCACGAACTCTTGGAACCGCTCCTCCTCGTGCGCCTTCATCTCGTGGTCGAGGTGCGTGAACAGCCAGGATTTCGTGACCCCGAGCGCGGCCGCCAAAAGCAGCTCGCCGTCGAGCATCGAGGAGTCCGCGATCCCTTTCAGTTTGTCGTTCGCCCACTGCAGGGCTTCCATCACGAGCATAACGCGGTCATCTTAGCACAGAGACAAAAAAAGAGCGTCGAGCGGGGGCTCAGACGCGTGGGAAGGGGGTCCATGGCGGTGAGGCGAGGCGGGTTCGGCTTGGACGTCCGGAGACGTTTTTGGCTTGGTCGCTGTCGCGTTGTCGCCATCCTTGGGGATGAACTTGGCGCTTGTGACGGCGCGGGGTTCACTTCGCGATATGCTTCTGCGTTCACGCACGTGGCTTTCGGCCCGGGCAGGGAGCGGCAGGTCCGAGGACCTTGGGAAGACGACTTGTACCGGCTTCTTGCTCTCTGAACGTTGTGACGTGCCGTTGAGATGATCTCGGGCGCAGGTGCGATCGTTCGCGAAGTTTCCTTCGGGTATGCCGGTGAGGGCATAGGACGGTTACCGAGGTCGAGACCGAGCGCGTTCGAGCGGCGAGGCTCGATGAACCGGGGATCACCCGTTCCAGTTCCTGCTCACCTTGCGGCGTGCTGGTTGGATAGGTCCGGTCGACGCGGTCAGGTTTGACTTTCGGCCCGATGGAGGAGCTGAAGTTCGCCTTGCGGTTCGGGTTCTTCTCCATCTATCGCAATCGCTTGCGGTTCATCCACTATAGCCACAGAAAAAAGGCCCGTCAAGGCCTTTGTCTGTTTGGAACCAATGCGTTATCCACAGATCGCCCTCAGGCGATCGAGTTCCTCGGGCGTTCCGACCGGGTACCACTTGGTGGCGACCTCGACGCGGATGTCGCAGTCGGCGCTCATTTCGACGAGCGTGTGCGGGAGGCTGTACTCCGTGTTTCCATGGACGGTGACTTCCGCGAGCGCGTAGTCGAAGAACCGATCGTCGAGCACGTACGCGCCACAGACGCGGAACTTCGTCTCGTGCTCCGGGGCGTTCGACTCGAGACCCTCGAAGCGGCCGTCCGGGTCGCGCAGGGCGGAGGCCGCGACCGCGTCTTCCGTCGATAGGACGAGGATCGCGAGCGTGTGCGCGATCATGCGCTCGAGGTCGGCCGCGTCGTACAGGTCATCGCCGTTCACGACGAGGAATTTGCCGTGGAGCTTCTCGCGCAACAGGTGGAGCGCGCTGCCGGTGCCGTCGAGCGTCTCCTGCGTGACGTAGCGGATGTCGCGGCCGTCAATTGACTCGCCGAGCGCGTCGACGATCTGCTGCTTCAAATGCCCGACGACGACGAACACCTCCGTCACTTCCTCCGGGAGGGAAGCGATGGTGCGCTCGATGAGCGGCGTGCCGCACACGTCGACGAGCGCCTTCGGCGTGGTTTCGGTGAGCGGACGGAGCCGAAGCCCGCGTCCCGCGGCGAGGATGACGGCTTGCATATGTGGTGGAGTCGGAGAGTCGAAAAGTCGGAGAGTCGTAGAGTGACTATTTCACTTTTCGACTCCCCGACTCTCTCACTCCGAGTCTTCATCGTTAACAAACGCGTTGTTCAATTCCGCCGTCTTCAGGGCCGTGATGATCTCGTCGATGTTGCCTTCCATCACGTGCGGAAGGTTGTGGAAGTTCTGGCCGATGCGGTGGTCGGTGAGGCGGTCCTGGGGGAAGTTGTAGGTGCGGATCTTTTCCGAGCGGCCGCCGCTGCCGATCTGGCTGCGGACCGCGTCCTCGCGCGCCTTGCGGACCTTTTCCTGCTCGAAGGCGAAGAGGCGCGCGCGCAGCACCGTCATGGCGCGTTCCTTGTTCTGCGTCTGGCTGCGTTCGTCCTGGCACTGCACCATAATGCCCGTCGGAATATGGATGATGCGGATGGCGGAATACGTGGTGTTCACGCTCTGGCCGCCCGCGCCGCCCGACGTCATCGTGTCGATGCGCAGGTCCTTCATCTCGATTTTCACGTCCACGTCCTCAGCCTCCGGCATGATGGCAACCGTCACGGTGGACGTGTGCACGCGGCCGGCCTTCTCGGTTTCCGGCACGCGCTGGACGCGGTGCACGCCGGACTCGTACTTCAATTTGCTGTACACGCTCTTGCCCTCGATGGAGAAGATGATTTCCTTGAACCCGCCGAGGTCGTTGCGGCTGGACGAGATAAGGTTCACCTTCCAGCCCTGGCGGTCGGAGTAGCGCGTGTACAGGCGGAACAGTTCCGCGGCGAACAGCGCGGACTCGTCGCCGCCGGCGCCCGCGCGGATTTCGACGATGGAGTTCTTCTTGTCGAGCGGGTCCGGCGGCACGAGCGCGAGCGTGAATTCCTCCTCGAGCTTCGGGAGACGGTCCTTCACGAGCGCGATCTCGTCCATCGCCATCTGGCGGATGTCCTGGTCCTTCTCGTTCGCGAGCGTCGCCTCCGCGCTCTTCAAATCGGACACCGCCTTCGCGTACCGCTGGCCGATGACCACCGTTTCGGACACGTCGCCGAACTCCGTGTTCACCTCTCGCAGCATCGTCATATTAGAAAGAACGCTCGGGTCACTAAGGCGTGACTCGAGCTCTTTCTGACGCGCTTCCACTCGTTTGAGCTCGTCGAGGAGATTCATGATCTAGGAGGCCTTCTTGGCGGTCTTCTCCTTCTTGGTGGCGGCACGCGCGGCGGCCTTGGCCTTCTTGGCGGCGGCGACCGTGGTGTCCTTCTTGTTCAGCTTGTCGCCGAACTTCTCGACGCGGCGGGCCGTGTCGATGATCTTCTGCTTGCCCGTGTAGAACGGGTGGCAGGCGGCACAAAGCTCGACCAGGATCTCCGGCATGGTGGAACCGACCACATAGGTGGTGCCGCAGGCGCAGACGATCTTGGCCGTTTCGAAATATTCGGGATGGATGACTTTCTTCATAACGGCGCAAATATACCAAAGGGGGCGAAAAACGTCAACGGTTGAGCATTTGGGATAAAAAAGAGACCCATGAACGGGTCAAGACGGGCTAGTGAAGCCAGGGTCGGAGGTCGTTGAGGCGGCTTTCGTGGACCACCAGGACCGCTTCGGCGCAGAGCACGGGCGTTCGCACAAGCTGCGGGTCAAAGGGCGCGAATCCGCCCTCCTGGAGCGCCAGGTATCGAAATCCGAGCTTGCGGCAGAAGCCGATGATCGGAGTATCGTCCCAAGGCGTCCATTCCCGGTTGGGGCGCATGCCGATTCCGGCTGCGTTTCCGGTCCAGAGCCGTGCGAACCTCAGCCCGATGGATCCCCGGTCGAGGTCGTAGCGGTCGAACGGACCGGTCGGCCCGAATCGGTCGCGCATCGCGGCCGGCAGCTTTTCGGGCTCGAGCCCGATGAGCATCGAGGACTGGTCGTTCCTCGACAGGAATCCGTTGAGCGGCATCGGATCCGCGCCCGGGTCTTCCCACTTCGGCGGGACGCCCGGCGCGAACCAGTAAAGGGTGCCGGTCATCACGTCTCCGATGCACGCGGCGATGACCTCGCCGTCCTCAACCAGCGCGAGCATCACGGAAAATCCGTGTGGCGCGCGTTCCGAGAAGACGAGCGTCCCGTCGATCGGGTCGATCGTCCAGTAGACCGAACGGCCCGGCAGCGTGCACGGGACAGTCACGCCTTCCTCGGCGATGATGCCAACGCCGGGAAACTCCTCGGTGAGGAGGCCGACGATGAATGCCTGCGTCGCGACGTCCGCGTCCGTGACGACGTCGCGCGGCTTCGTCGCGCTGTGCTTGGAGCTGGCGGCGAAGGTGTCACGCCGCGCGCGGACCATCCTCATCGCGTTGCGGGTGATTCCGCACAGCTGGCTGCGAAACAGAGCCAGATTCGTTTTCCACGATTCGTTCAAGACTGTCATCTTCTCCCTCTGTTGGAGGATGGCACGATAGCACGGTTTGCGAGAAGAATCAAGCCTTGCTAGATTGGCGCCATGTCTACGCCCATCTCGCTTTTCGACTATCACTTGCCGCCCGAGCAAATCGCCCAGGCGCCGATGCGGCCGCGCGATCGTTCGCGGCTGCTTGTGTTGGACCGGGGGACGGGCGCGATGGCGCACAAGAGGTTCTTCGAGATCGCGGACGAGCTGCGGTCGGGCGACGTGCTCGTGATGAATGACACGAAGGTGTTCAAGGCACGACTCGCCGCCGGCACGATCGAGGTGTTTTTGTTGCGCGGGGAAGGGA
>DAISXX010000082.1:0-5410 GCA_036825695.1 Patescibacteria group bacterium
GCCCTGCGACACGAGCCAGCGCGCGGCCATGCGCGCGAGGTACGCGCCGGCGCGTTCCGGACGCGACGGGTCCTTTCCGGAAAACGACGAGTCCCCGTGCGGCACGAGGCCGCCGTACGTGTCCGACGAAAGCTTCGATCCGCTCATCCCCGCGCCGTTCGAAAGCCCGGAGGACGTGAACGCGCCGAGCGGGTTCACGAAGAACTGCGCGCCCTCCCCGCCGACGAGCGGGGTGACCACGCGCTCGACGAGCGCGTTTTGCACGTCGAGCTGCGCGACGCTCGGCGCGTGCGCCGCGAGCAGCGTGATGGACGTCACGCGGTCACGCTCGGTCACCACCTGCGCCTTGCCGTCCGGCATGAGCCAGGCGAACGTCGGGTCGGTCTTGCGCACGTCATCGAGGCGGCGCGCCAAGTTCGTCGCGTAGACAAACGCGCGCGGCAGCATCTCGCGCGTCTCGCGCGTCGCGTACCCGTTCACCACGGCCGTATGCGCCGTCGCCTCGCCCGGCTCGGAGGACGCCTGGATGTTCGTGAACACCTCGAGATCATCCGCGCACCCGATGTCCGCGTACACCTGCTTCGCGATGGATGCCAAATCAAAATCCGCGCTCGACCGCACGTCCCCGCCGATCATCAGCATCCCGTGCGACCCAAGCACGCGCACGTTCACGGACGACGATTGGTCACGCCGCAAAAACTCGTCGACGATAGCGTCGGCGATCTGGTCGCAGATTTTGTCCGGATGTCCTTGCGTGACGGCTTCGGCGGCTTTTCGCATACATCGATATCGCTCACGGCTGAGTACCGCCGCATTTTACTCCACCCGAAAAAAAGTTATCCACATCAATGAAAATTTCGCTGAGATAAAACACTTGCGTTCGGTTTTTGTTCGGTCTATAATACGAACAGATACCGAACAAGCACTCGCCTATGGGACTCACAAAAAAACAGGCCGAGATTCTCGCCTTCATCAAAGGACAGATCGCGGACAACGGCTACGCGCCGAGCTATCGCGAAATCGCGGAGCACTTCGGCCTCTCTTCCCCGGCCACCGTGCACCAGCACGTGCAGGCGCTCGCGGAGAAAGGCATGGTGTCGCTCGGAGAGGACGGCACGGCGCGCTCCATCGAGCTCGTCGAAAAGCAGCCGCTCGACCCGTTCTCCATCATGCTACCGCTCGCGGGCCTCATCACGGCCGGCGTTCCAATCGAGGCCGTGGAAGAGCGCGAAACCATCGCGGTCCCGGCGCAATTCGTCGTCGACGGCACCAACTCGTACGTACTGCGCGTCAAAGGACAGTCGATGATCGAGGACGGCATCTTTGACGGCGACTTCGTGGTCGTCGAACGCAACCCGAGCCCGCGCAACGGCGAAGTGGTCGTCGCGCTGCTCGACAACGCGTACGCCACGCTCAAACGTTTTTATCGAGAGACCAACCGTATCCGTTTGCAACCCGCCAACTCCACCATGTCCCCCATTTACGTGAAGGACTGCATCATCCAAGGCGTCGTGCGAGCCGTCATCCGCAAGTTTCAAACCGTCTAACCGCCACTGGCAATCTGGACTCTGTCGACGAGACGCGAAGGGATCACGCGTGTCGTCGTCAGGTTTCAGATTGCCAAAATGATCCCGACCAAGCCTTAAGCCGTAAACGCCTAAAGCCTATGTCGAGCCTTTCCCTCCGCCACCACGCGTTCACGCACGCATTCCTTCCCGTCCGCCGCGTCCGCCGGTTCGAGTCCATCCTGCGCAACACGAAATTGATGGTGAGTTCCCGACGTTTGAGGAGAGCGTTTCGATCGGTGCTTTCGATCAGATAAACTTCCAAGTTCCAACCAACAAGTTCCAAATAATTTTTAAGACGATAAAAATTCCAAATTGACCCTTAAACCTTATTTGGAAATTGGGTCTTGGAACTTGTCCCTTCTCTATGCACGAAGTCATCAACGAGCCGGTGGACATGCTCGTCGCGTTCCGCGACAACCGCGTCATCCCGCGCCGCATGCGCTGGAACTGCCGCGACTACGAGATCAAATCCGTAAACCTCGTGCACACCGCCCGCGAAGGAACCAAACGTGTTTTTTACTTCTCGGTTTCCGATCTTACGAACTACTTCAAACTAAAACTCGACCCAGAATTCCTTGAGTGGAAACTGGTCGAGACATATACGGACGGATAAGTTTTAGGCGGACGTAACCTGGACGGCCTGTTCGGCGCTGAATACGCCGTTGCGATGCAATTCGGCGGCCAATGTTTTAATCTGTCGGAGCGCTTGGCCACCCGTTTGTTTGAGGGTGGCTTTAAAGTCGACAAGACGGTCTTCCAAATGGTCTTTGGTGACCATGGTGGATTCAATACGGCCAAGGCTGCTATCCATGTGATCCAGGCGGCCGTCTACGTGATCCAGGCGGCCGTCGATCTTATCCAAACGGCCGTCCGTCTGGTCCATGCGATCCTCAAGCGCGACAAAGCGTGGAAAAACAACCTGTTCCAAGGCGTCTACGACGACCTCTTGAATGAATTCGCGCGTTCCATCACTTCGCAGCTCCTCGCGAAAAACAACGCGAATGGATTCCAAATCTTTCTTGTCCAACATATCCCTCCCGATACGTTTGTTATTGGTTCCATCTTACACAATTTGGAAAAAATTTCAAGGGTGATCATGGGGATAAAACAGACCCGCGAAGCGCGAGTCAGATCCACGAAGCGGAGACGTGGACGTGCGAGGCGAGGCAGGCCACCAGCGAGCCTCCCGACCCGACGATCGAGAGCGCGCTGAAAATCGGGATGCCGATGAGCGCCCAGACGAAATCGGGCATGGCGATGGCGTACAAGAACAGGCAGAACACCGCGCCCACGTCTCCCGTGACGGCGATCCATTTCCCGCTCGGCCACAGCGACCACGACGGGTCGACCAACACGTGGATTCCGCTGAAGACCAGTGCGACGGCGAAGATCAGACCCGGGATTTCGATTCCGGGAATCTTGGCGCTATCCGATGGGCGCGTGATGTACCAGCCGGACGCACACCCGGCCACGATCATTAGGATACCAACGAGAACGGTCATTGCTCACCCCCCCCCAAGAACGATCAGACCCTCCGACAAACGACCCATTCCGTCAATATGCCCCGCATCATCCTCCACGTCGACATGAACTCGTACTTCGCCTCCGTCGAACAACAGGCGAATCCGTTTTTGCGCGGGAAGCCGATCGGCGTCACGGGCAAGCGCAAGGAACGTTCCGTCGTCGCGGCCGCGTCGCGCGAGGCAAAGAAACTTGGGGTGGCGACCGCGATGTCGACCTGGCAGGCGAAGAAGATTTTGCCGTCCATCATTCTCGTCATGGGCGACCCGGAAAAATACGGCGACATCACGCGACGGTTTAACGCGGTCTTTCGCGAGCACACGCACCTCGTCGAACAATTCAGCGTGGACGAGAGCTTTCTCGACGTGACGGACACGGCGCGCGACTTTTTGGGCGCGACCGTGATCGCGCAATCGATCAAGGCGCGGCTACAGGAGGAATGCGGCGCGTTCATCAAGGCGTCCGTCGGGATCGCGTCGAACAAGCCGATGGCCAAGCTCGCGTCCGAACGCATGAAGCCGGACGGGCTCACCGTGGTTCTTCCGGGACGCGAGACCGAGCTGCTCGACGCGTCCGCGCTCGAGGACGTCTGCGGCATCGGTCCGCGCATCGCGGCGCGGCTCCGCGGGCTCGGCGTCGACTCGTTCGCCGACCTGCGCGCGCGGCCCGTCGCGCAACTCGTGGCCGCGTTCAACTCGTACGGCAACTGGCTCCACGACGTCGCGCACGGCCGAGGCGACGACCACGTCGCGCCGGACGAGAGCGACCCGAGGTCCGTCGGCCATTCCTACACGCTGCCGACAAACACGGAAGACCCGGCCGTCGTGCGCCACTACCTGCTCACGCTCTGCGACAAGGTCGCCTGGCGCATGCGGCGCGACGGCTTCGCGGCGCGGTGCGTAACGGCGTACATACGGTACGGGCACTTCCACGGCATCGGCAAGCAGCGGCAGCTACGCGAGCCGATCAACGACGGGCTCAAGCTGTTCGAAACCGCGTGGGACATGATGCGTCACTGGAACGACGCGCCCGTCCGCCTCGTCGGCGTTTCCGCGTCGTCGCTCGTCCACGGCAACGAGCAGTCTTCCCTGTTTCAAAAAGAACGGAAGATGTCTTCCGTCCTCACCGCGCTCGACGCGATTCAAACCCGTTATGGCAGCCGTGCCTGGACCCGCGCGTCGCTGCTTACCACCGACGTAATGGAGCGCACGAGCGGATTTCGCTACGACCACGAGCTTTAATCACTCAAACTCTCCCTCGAGCACGTGCCCGCCCGGATCCGCATTGCCGTCCTTTCGTTCTCGCGTGACGACGACGCGGGTATAGCCGTCGTACGTGCCGGCCGCGCCGCTCCACTCGAGCACCCATTCGCCATCGTCGTTCGTCACGAACTCGCCGACTGAAAAATAGTCGTACGGAACCTGGCGCACGAGCCATGCCTCATAGGCCTCGGCCGCGCGGTCGATTTCCCCGAGGTTCGCCTTCAGCTTCAGGAAAAATTGCCCGCCGTCCTCCTCGCGGCTCGCGGTTCCCGACGATCCGCCGCCGGAGACGTCGCGGAGCTTCGCGCTCGCGGAACCGGTCACGCTTGCGGCGATCACCGACGCGGATACCGGCGACGGAGTGAGCACGGCCGCAATGGTTTCCTCCGGCGCGGCGGCGGCGACGTTTTCGTCGTGCTTCGCGCGAAACCAACGGATCCCGAGCACGAATAACGCGACGAGCGCGACGACGGCAATACCCGTGGTTGCGGCCACGCCGTAGGACTTGCCGCTTCCGCGGCGCGTGGAACGAAAGGACGAACGGTACATACTAGATGGCGGCGCGCACGGCGTCGGCGACGACGCGGGCCGTGTTGATTTCGAAGATGGACGGAATCACGCGGTCGGCGGTCGGCTCGGGAACGGTGGCCGCAAGCGCGCGGGCCGCGGCGAGACGCATGGCCGGCGTGAAGCGCGTGGCCTTGGCCTCAAGCACGCCGAGGAACATTCCCGGATACGCGAGCACGTTGTTCACCTGGTTCGGAAAATCGCTACGGCCCGTACCGATCACGGCCGCGCCGGCCGCCTGCGCGAGCTCCGGCAGAATTTCCGGAATCGGATTCGCCATCGCGAACACGACCGCCCCCTCCGCCATCGTGCGCACCATGTCCTCGGTGACGATCCCCGGCGCGCTCACGCCAATGAACGCGTCCGCGCCGCGCATGGCGTCGGCGAGCGAACCCGTGCGCCCCTCGGCATTGATGATCTGCGCGAGCTCGGTTTTGTACGTATTCATCCCGTCGCGCCCGATCGCGATGATTCCCTGGGAATCGCACATGG
>DAISXX010000083.1:0-5366 GCA_036825695.1 Patescibacteria group bacterium
AGATGTGTAAAAGAGACGGGTACGCGATGATCCGCAGCCGCGCGCTCCGCATGAGCGCCGACGGACTCACGGCCGCGGAAGTCGTCCGCGCGGACGGCAATCGGGTGCGCGTGGTGTCCTCGAACGCCGAGGCGCCGCTCCCGAACGTGCCGTTCGACGACGCGGCGAAGATCATCCACGCCACGCCATACCGCGTCCGCGTTTGGGGCGTCCATCAGGGAACGCGCGGCGTCTGGTCGCTGTCGCCCGACAGCGCGCAGCTCGTCGCGGAGTTTCCGAACGTCGGCCGCTACCTCGCCACGCCGCTCGGGGACGTTCCCGTGTCGGACGCCTCTCACGGCATGGCGCTGTACCTGCTCGGCAACGCGCTCGTCCATCTGCCGGTCGGCTCGGAGATCGTCTTCGGGGAGAACGGCAAGCCGGACGCGGCGGTTATCCCGCTGAACGACCGGCTCGATCGCCAATGGGCGCTCTCGTATTTCGGCCGCGACTACGAGTACGGCGAGCATCCGGCGCAGCACATCCTCCATCCGCTCCCGTTCGTCGGGTCGTCCGTTCGGCCGTTCATCGCGAACGGGCGCGTCCAATATCTCGTGCGTTCGAGCCGCGGCGTCCATCGCCACGATCTCGGTTACGTCGAGCGGATGTGCGGTCCCGGGGACGTCGACGGACATGACGTCACCGCGTGGAGTTCGCCGCAGAACCGCGAGGTCGCCATCTTGCGCCGCACGGGCGGGCAGCAGCGGCGCCTCACCGTCGAGCGCGAGCGCGGCAGTCCGGTTACGGCGTTCGAAGGGCGCTTCTTCATGGAGCCGGACGGCTTCCGTTGGTCGCCGTCCGGGAACGAGTTCGTGGCGCACGTGAAGCTGGTCGACGCGGCAGGCAACCAGGTCAACGAGCAGATGCTCGTGACCAGTCGCGCGACGATCGCGGTTCCGCGCAACGCCATGGCCGTCGAGCCCCGCGTGGACGACCACGGTAACGTCGCCTACGTCCGCGTCGAAAGCACCGAGCGCGCCGACGTTTCCAGCCGTCGCCTCGTCGTCGGGTCGAACGCCTCCGACCTGCTCCCGTTCGTCTGGAACGTCTCGCTCGTCGGCGGCGCGGCAGCGGCCAACGCCCTCATCCGCGGCTCCATTCACCGTATCGAGATCCCTCACGGTCGCTAGGAAACTGGCGATTTTTTCTATGGGCGGCCTGAGAGGTTTTGGCGGCCGTAGCGGCATTCGGGAGGATCGCCCAAAGCCGCGAAATCTTCTATGGCCGCCAAAGCCGCTTTCCGGTAAGCTGTTTCCGTTATGCTCGAAGACATTCAACGCATCCATTTTATTGGCGCGGGCGGCATCGGCACGTCGGCCGCGGCCAAGTGGTGTTTGGCGCATGGGAAAACCGTGAGCGGTTCCGACCTGCACGCGTCGCCGGTTTCGGACGCCTTGGCGCAGCTCGGCGCGACGGTGCATTCCGGCCACGCGCCAGCGAACGTTCCGGACGACGTCGATCTCGTCGTCTACAGTCCGGCCGTTCCTGAAACGAACGTCGAGCGTATCCGCGCGACGGAGCTTGGCGTGACGCAGTGGTCGTACCCGGAATTTTTGGGCGCGCTGTCGAAAGAGTATTCGACCATCGTCGTGAGCGGCACGAACGGCAAGTCGACCACCACCGCGATGCTCGGGTTGATCCTCGAGGCCGCGGGCTACGATCCGACCGTGATCGTCGGCTCGCTCGTCCCCGGGTTCCCGATGGGCAACGTGCGCGTCGGGCGCGGGCGGTTCTTCGTGGTCGAAGGCTGCGAGTACAAGGCCGCGATGCTGCAGTTGAATCCGGAGATGATCGTGCTCACGAACGTGGAGGAAGACCATCTCGACTATTACCGCGACATCGATCACATCCGCGAGACGTTCCAGACGTTCGCCGACAAACTGAAGGGGAAGGGGCTCGCGGCGTGGAACAAGAACGATCCGGTGCCGAACAGGATCGCGTTCGATCGCGGCGTGACGTTCGGCATGGGCGTCGGCGCGGACTATGACGGCGATTCGATCGAGCTTGGGGTCAAGGTTCCCGGCGCGTTTAACAAGATGAACGCGTTGGCCGCGACTGCCGCCGCGATGGAGCTCGGCGTTCCGTTCGAGACGTGCCAGCGCGTGCTCTCGCAGTTCGGCGGCATCTGGCGGCGTTTCGAGCGGATTGGAACGTGGAAAGGCGCGGAAGTGATCTCCGACTACGGGCATCACCCAACCGCGATTCGCGGGACGATTCAGGCCGCGCGCGAGATGTTCCCGAACCGACGCGTCGTGCTCTGCTTCCAGCCGCACCAACACTCCCGCACGAAAGAACTGCTCGACGAGTTCGTCGAGGCGATGAAGACGGCCGACGCGGTGGTCGTGCCGGAGATTTACGCGGTCGCGGGCCGTACGGAGGGCGACGACGTGTCGAGCGAGGATTTGGTCGCGAAGATTCCGGGCGCGGCGTACGCGAAGGATCTTGACGGGGCTGAGTCAGTCCTGCGTGATGTAGTGAAGGAGGGAGACGTGCTGATCGTGCAGGGCGCCGGCGACGTGGATGACCTCGCGCGACGACTCGCGGCATAGTTTCGTGATATGCTGACGGTATTCGAGGGGATTAATCAGGGCTTATCGCTATGAACGCCACCAAGCAATTCGTTTCGGACGTCGTCGGGTTGATTGGCGACGCGTTTGGGGAATCGACGGCGAAGATGTACGCGCAATATTACGAGGACAAGCCGATCGGCCTCGTGAAGGTTTCTGCCACCGAGCTGCTACGGGAGGCGCTCGGTCCGGAGCGCGCGGAAGAGGAATTGAGCCGCATTCACGCAAACGTCTAGTATGAAACGCTCGTTATCCAACCTGCTGCTCGGTGCCATCGTTCTGCTGCTCATCGGATTGTATTGGCTCCGGCTTGGCGGGGATGCCAACGAGACGCTTCGGTCGGCGCTCTACGCGGGGATCCCTTGGGTCGCGGTTGGGTCCGTCGGGGCCGCGTTGCTCGCGTATGGCCGCGGTACGCTGCGACCGACGCTCGCGTGCCTCGCGTTGGCCCTTCTGTCGTACGCGGTCGCCGAAGGTCTTTGGGTTTGGTACCAGTCCGTCCTTCATGTCGATCCGTTTCCGTCTCTCGCGGACCTTTTCTACATGCTTGCGTACCCGCTGTTTTTCGCGGCCATCGTTTCGGCCATCTGGCGCGCGCGCGTGAATTGGAAGCGCATTCATTCTGCCACGCGGTTCCTTCTCGTGGTCGTGGCCGCGCTCGTCGCGTTCCTCGTCGCCTACTTCGGAATTTACCGGGGTTACCACCCAGAACTTTCGACGATCGCGAACGTCGTCTCCATCGGTTACTCCGGCGCCGATCTCGTCCTTCTGATTCTGTGCCTTGCCGTACTCGTCCTCGCGTGGGAATACCGCGGCGGGCGGCTGATGGAGTTCTGGCTGCTTTTGTTCGCGGCGTTCTCGTTGACGCTCATGGCGGACATCGGGTTTTCGATCGAGAACGCGCCGTATATCGCCGGCGACGTCTTGACCGTCAACGTCCTCGATTCGCTTTGGATCCTCTCGTATCTTTCCTATGCGATTGCCGCGCAACGCATGCTGGCGTACATTCATGCGGCGCAGCGGAAGCTTGCCGTCACGTAAGATCATAAATGGGGGAGGCGTCGGATTATGGTGAACCTGAAAGAAAACGAACCGCTCTCCAAGCATACGAACTTCCGCATCGGCGGCGCGGCGCGGTGGTTCGGTGAGACACGAAGCCGCGAGGAGTTCGATGAGCTTGTTCGGTTTGCGGCCGAGAAAGGCGTACCGTGGCACGTGATTGGCGGCGGATCGAATACGTTGGCGAGCGATGCGGGGTATCCGGGCGTCGTGATTCAGATGGCGATGCGCGGCGTGACGATCGACGGGACGACCGTGGTCGCGGAGGCCGGGGCGATGTCGGCGATGGTCGCGCGGCAGACGGCACAGGCCGGGCTGCAGGGGATGGAATGGGCGATTTCGCTTCCGGGGACGATCGGCGGCGCGGCGCGCGGGAACGCGGGCTGCTTCGGCGGGGAGATGAAGGACGTGGTGCGGTCGGTGACGGTCGTGTGCAACGGCGAGGTGATTCAGCGCACGAGCGTCGAGCTGCACTTCGGCTATCGCGAGTCCGCGATCAAGCACTCAAACGACGTCATTTTGTCCGTCACGATGGAGCTGAAACCCGGCGATCGCGACGCGTTGCTCGCGAAACTCGACGAAACGCTCGCGAAGCGCAAGGCGTCGCAGCCGCTGTACGCGGGTTCGGCCGGGTGCATGTTCAAGAATTACGACGCGACGGAGGAAGACCTGCAACGTCTGGAGCGGATCGTCGATGTACTGTCACCCGAGATGAAGGCCAGCCGTCGGCTGTCCGCCGGCTGGCTCATCGACAAGCTCGGGCTCAAGGGAACCAAGATCGGCAACGCGCAAATCAGCCCGGAGCACGGCAATTTCATCGTGAACTTGGGCGGCGCCACCGCGAGCGACGTGACGCAGATCGTCGCGCTCGTGAAGGAACGGGCCAGAAACACGTTTGGCATCCAGTTGCAGGACGAAGTACAATATCTGGGGTTTGATACGTAACCATCACGCATATGCAGGTGAACGTGAAGACGCTGAACATGGAGATGACGGACGCCATTCGCCAGTACATCGACGAGAAAACGCTCGCGATCGCGAAGATCGTCGACGAGTACGACGGCGCCGCCATGGTGGAGGTGGAAGTGGGCAAGAGCACGAACCATCACAACAAGGGCCCGTTCATGCGCGCCGAAATGATGCTCACCATGCTCGGCAACGTGTTCCGCGCCGAGGAGGAGCGCGAGGACCTCTACGAGGCCATCGACGTGTGCAAGGACGATCTCAAGCGCCAGGTGGTGGAACACAAGGACCGTGCCAAGGACGAGCAGCGCGCCCAGCGGCCGGACAAGGAGTAGATTGAAATCCGAGAGACGGGGCCCAATCGCCCCGTCTTGATTTTTTGAGGCCAAACAGGCATACTTTCACCGTTATGCAAAAGATCCTGAACGCGATTTTTGGCGATCCGAACAAGAAAGTGGTGGAAGGATTGCGCCGCGACGTGGCGAAAATCACCGCGCTCGAACCGAAATACCAGGCGCTCTCCGACGAGGAGCTTGGGCAGACCACGAAGGTCCTGCGCGAGCGGATGACGAAGGGCGAGACGCTCGACCAGGTTTTGTTTGACGCGTTCGCGGCCGTGCGCGAGGCGGGCAAGCGCAAGCTCGGGCAGCGGCACTTTGACGAGCAGCTCATGGGCGGCCTGGGGATGCACCGCCGCGGCATCGCGGAAATGCGCACCGGCGAAGGTAAGACGCTTAC
>DAISXX010000084.1:0-5374 GCA_036825695.1 Patescibacteria group bacterium
GCCCAGGACGCACGAAGGCGTCATCGAGCATCTCGGGCCGGTTCGTCGCGGCGATGAGTACCACGGGCGGCGCCTGCGGATCATTCGTGAATCCGTCGATGCACGCGAGCAACGCATTCAGCGTCTGCGCGTGCTCGCGGTCACCTCCGGACGGCGAATCTGCCCGCCTCGTGCCGACCGCGTCCACCTCATCGATGAAAAGGATGCACGGTGCCGTCTTGCGTGCCTGTTCGAAGAGGCCGCGCACGCGTGCCGCGCCAAGTCCCACCCATTGTTCGACGAAGTCCGAACCGGACACCTGAAAGAACGGGACGCCCGCCTCGCCCGCAACCGCGCGCGCGAGCAACGTCTTACCGGTGCCCGGCGGCCCATGCAGCAACACGCCGCGCGGCGGCCGCGCGCCCACTTTGCTGTAGTCGGACGGCGATCGCAGGTATGCCACCACCTCCATGAGCTCACCCTTCGCCTCCTCCGCGCCCGCGACGTCCGCGAACGTGACCGATGGCGTTTTCGCGAGCAGTTTGCTGCCGCCCGCATTCCGAGAAGGAATGTCCCGAAGCAAGAACCAAACCAGTGTTCCGAGCATGAGTAACGCCAACACGACGAACCCATTCACGAACCACTGGCCGAAGTCCGTATTCGCGACGTAGGAATACTCGTAATCCGTCTGATGAGCGTCAAAGAACGCGACGATGTTGTCGCCTTCCGTCGCCCAGTACTCCGCGGTGATGAGCGGCGCGTTCGCGTCCGCGGGGTGGCCGACCAGCCGGCGGTTTTCAACCACGACCAACGTGAACGCTCCTCCAGCGACGCGTTCACGGAACTTCGCGTAGGAAACACGCTCCGTCGGATGGCCATCCTCGGCGGAAGACCCGACGAACCACGCGGTCGCCAAGACCGACATCCCAAACAACAAAACGCATACTTTTGCCCAAAACGGGATTGATTTCTTCATGAAAAGACCTCGCTGCGCCGTGATTCTTAGCAGTTTCGACGCCAATTGTCAATCAATCGTCGCGTTTCGTGGGTAACCCGCAACGACCGACAACGGACGGGGATATACTCTCGGTAACTCTTAACCGAACGCCCGTGAAAGAAACGTGTTCCGTGTGTCACAATGACCCGTGTACGTGCGCGTCCAGCTGAACCGAAATAAAAGCGCCCGGGAACGTACCGGGCGCTTTTATTTCGGAACTTCGTCAATTCCACCTTTGGAAAACGGATTGCACCTGAGCACTCGCCACACCGTGAGGTAACCTCCCCTTATCACCCCATGCCGCTCCACGCAGCCGTATCCATACTCCGAACAGGTTGGATGGAACCGGCAAAACCCATCTGGGTATAACCTGCGCATAACTCCGTGGTCCATGGACAGCGTGTTCTGATACAGGCGAATCGTCCAAAGTACGATGATTCTCGGGAGCGTCAGCATCATAGGATGGTAGCCTTCCTTAGCGCGGATAGAACGTGTTTCTCAAGGTCCGCGTTCGGCTTGTCGATCGCCTCTTTACGCACAAGCATCATCACGTCGAATCCAGGCTTCATTTCCAAAAGCCGCAGACGAACGATCTCGCGGATCTGGCGACGAACGCGATTGCGCACCACGGCGCTTTTTGAAACCTTCACTCCGACCACCACGGCAAACCGCGAGGCCGCGAGACCGTTCTTACGTACCTTCAAACCGCACCAAACATCAAAGACGCCCTTGCCTTTGGCAAAGAGCGTCTTGATATCCTTATCGAGGTGAAGCCGGTTTGGCTTCGGAAGCATAGAGGTTACTCCTACTTCTTCTTGGCCTGGACGCTCACGCGCTTGCGTCCCTTGGCGCGGCGGCGGGAGAGCACGTTTTGGCCGGAACGGGTGCGCATGCGCACGCGGAAACCGTGCACTTTGGCGCGGCGCTCCTTTTTCGGCTGATATGTTCGCTTTGGCATAGATAAAACGTCGTTTTTGTAACTTCACTGATCTGAGCGAAACTTTATCACACTATCCCCAGGTTATCAACCCCCCAGGGGGGGGTGTTCGCTCAAGATCGATGCTATTGCCCACTTGTGGATAAATGATTTAAGATGACGTTCGTCGCTCCTAAATCGTCGCTCAGAAACACCCGCGCTATGAATACCAACGAACTGTGGCAGGCGGTTCTTGGCGAGCTTGAGCTATCGCTCAGCAAAGTGAACTTTACGACGTGGTTTCGCAACACGTTCATCGTGGGTTTCGACGCCGGACAGGTAACGATTGGCGTCCCGAACATGTTTACCAAGGCCTGGCTTGAAAAAAAATATCACAAGGAAATTTACCAGTGCCTCCAGACGCACACGGATAACGGCATTAAGACGATTTGCTACAAAGTAGAGGCTCGCGCAGGCAATCCACAAGTTATCCCCGACCGTGTGGATACCGTCGTCGTCACGGCCGTTCCCGTGGAGACGCCGCAGCAGCCGGTCCGCGCTTCTTACCAGCCTGAATCGACTCCCGCACCCGCGTCATCGCAAAATTTTGGCGAATTTTCGCTCAATACTAAGTACACGTTCAACAGTTTCATCGTCGGAAAACAAAACGAGCTCGCGCATGCCGCGGCACAAGCCGTTGTCGCTCAACCGGGCGGCGTCTACAATCCGCTTTTCATCTACGGAGGAGTCGGACTTGGCAAAACACACCTTCTCCAAGCCGTCGGCAACGAAATCGTTCGAAAAAATCCGCAGGCGAAGGTTCTGTATGTGACAAGTGAGCGCTTTACAAACGACTTCATTACGGCCGTTCGCAGCGGACAAGCAAAGGATTTCAAGAACCGCTACCGCACCGTGGATGTGTTACTGATCGACGACATTCAGTTCATCACGGGGAAGGAAGGAACGCAGGAAGAATTCTTTCACACCTTCAACCAACTCCATCAGACCAACAAGCAGATCGTCATTTCGTCCGATCGTCCGCCAAAAGCCATCCTTGGACTTGAAAATCGTCTGATCTCCCGCCTGGAACAAGGAATGCTCGCCGACGTCGGCAGCCCGGACTTCGAAACGCGCGTCGCGATTCTCGACACCAAATGCCGCGAGAAATCATTCCCGCTCGGTCACGACGTTCTCCACCATGTGGCGACGCTCGTGCAAAGCAACGTCCGCGAGCTCGAAGGCGCTCTCAACAAGATCATCGCCTTCCACCAATTCAAGAACATGGTACCGACCATCGATTCGGTCCGTCCCATCCTCTCTTCTTTCCAACCGGCATCTTCACGGAAAAACATCACTCCGCGCCAGCTGATCCAGATCGTTGCCGCCTATTTCGATCTCCAAATCGACGATCTTCTCGGAAAGAGCCGCGAAAAGCGCCTCGCGTTCCCGCGCCAAATCACGATGTACCTCATGCGCGAGGAAATGAAATCGAGCTATCCGTCCATCGGTCTCGAGATCGGGGGACGCGACCACACCACGGCCATGCACGCCTACGAGAAAATCTGCGGCATCGTGAGCGATGACGAAAAGCTCCAGCATGACATCGAACTGATCAAGCAGCGCCTGTACGCCCTTTGATCGGTGCACAACCCTGTGGGTATGCCTGCGGACAATCCTGTATAACCGGTGCGCGACAATGTGGATGAGATGATCCGTTCAGATCCGTCCCATGTTCATCCACCGGTTCGCACCGACATCTACACACCCCGCTTCATCCGTTTCGTCGCTGCGTTGAGCGTCAGACTAACATCTATCCACTCCATCCACTCCCCTATTGTTACTATCGTATAATTTTATACACGTCATCTAATAATAACGACGAGCAGGGTATGAAGTTGACTTGCACGAAGGACAACCTGCATCAGGGACTGGGAATCGTCAGCCATCTCACGGGCAAGAACGTGAACCTGCCGATTCTCCAAAACGTTCTGATAAAGGCGGAGGGAGGTACGATCCGATTTACCACGACGAACCTGGAGATGGCGATTAGCTGCTTGGTGCGCGGGAAGGTGGAAGAGGCAGGTGAGGCGACCGTGCCGTCCAAGCTGTTCTACGATTATGTCTCGTTGCTCCCGAACGATGCCGTGGTGCTCGACGGGAACAGCGAAAACATCCGCGTCGCGTGCGGAAACCACAAGACGAAGATGAACGGGCTTCCGTCCTCGGAATTCCCGCTCGTGCCGCGCGTTTCGGGAAATCGAACCTATAAGATTCCCGCGGAGGATTTCCGTTCCGCGCTTTCGCAGGTCGTGTTCGCGGTTGCGACGAACGAGTCGCGGCCCGAATTGACCGGCGTGCTCATGAAATTTACGAAAGGCAACGGCGAGGGGCGCGTGACCCTCGCGGCGACGGATTCGTATCGTTTGGCCGAGCGCATTATTCCGGTGACGAGCCCGGTTGAGGACGAATCTTCCGTGATTATCCCGTCGAAGACCTTGAGCGAAGTGAGTCGCATCCTCTCGGTGTTCCGTGACGACGTGGAATGCCCGCCGTCCATCGAGCTTACGATCTCCGATAGCCAGGCCGTGTTTTCCTATGGGCCCGTGGAGCTGATCTCCCGCATCATCGAGGGAAACTATCCCGACTATCGACAGATTATCCCCAAGCAGTTCGAAACACAGGCAATTCTTGACCGTGAGGATCTCATTAAGGCGGTGAAGACCGCGAGCTTGTTCTCGAAGAACGGATTGTTCGACGTCGTGCTCGAGTTCGATCCGGCCCAGAGCCAGCTGTCACTTAAGGCCGTCGACGCGGCGCGTGGCGAGAACGTGACCACGACTTCGTCCGAAATCTCCGGCAAGCCGAACAGCGTAACGCTCAACTTCCGCTATTTCCTCGACGGCCTTAACTCGATGTCCTGCGACCAGGTTCTGTTCCAGATGATCGACACGGGCAATCCGTGCGTCGTAACGCCGAAGGGAACCGAGAGCCACCTTTACCTCGTGATGCCGATTCGCCAGTAGTATGAAGAATCGCCTGCTCGTTTCCGTCATCGCGCTCGAGGTCGTCCTGGCCGGCACGTTTGGCCTGTTGCGCTATCGGGCGTTCGAGGCTGCCGCGCACGCGCCGATCACGCTTGGATTTATCGAGCCGCTTTCGGGCGATATGGCAGCGGCCGGCCTCGAGGACAAGCAGGCCAAGCAATTGGCCATCGACGAGTTGAACAAGGCGGGCGGAATCGACGGACATCCGATCGTCGCGGTGTGGAATGACGGAAAATGCGACGCGACGACCGCGATATTGGCCGCGCGGGAACTCGTCGACGGCGGCGTGGCCGCGGTGCTCACCGGACCATGCACGGCGGAAACGCTCGCGGCCGCGTCCGTCACCCAGCCCGCCCGCATCCCGCTGATCGCCTCCACGAGCCCTGGGAAGGCCGTCTCGTTCGCCGGAGACCTCGTGTACCGCATGACGTACTCGGA
>DAISXX010000085.1:0-5283 GCA_036825695.1 Patescibacteria group bacterium
CCTCGCGGCCGTCGCCGTCGAGATCCGCGACGGCGACGTTCAGTCCGGTACGCGAGGTCGACTCAAGCGCGAAGAACTGCCCGATGGCGGTTCCGTCCTGCTCAAACACCCGAACCTGCGGCCCGCCGCCCGGACCCGGGGCCGTGACGATCTCATCTTCCCCGTCGCCGTCCACGTCGCCCATCGCGACGCGCACGCCGCCGGCGAACGCCGGATCATACGCGCGAAACGCGGTGAGCTGCGTGGAACCGTCGTTCGTGAACACGCGAACCAATGGCGGCGCGCCCGCGGCCGATGCCGTGACGATGTGCGCGCTCGGTTGTTGCGCGACGACTACCGGCTCCGGCTGGCCGACGAACGCGGGAGCGATCTCAAGCGCGCGGGCCACGTTGAGCCGTCCCGTGCCAAGCGCGCCCGGCTCCACGTTCGCGTCACGAATCGGATCGGCCGAAAGCTGGAGGATCGTTCGGATGAGCGACGGCCCAAGCGTCGGATACGCGGACTTCAACAGCGCGATCGCGCCGGTCACGATGGGCGCCGACACCGAGGTACCGCCCCAGCCGCCGGCATACGCGCGATCAAATTCGTCCCAGTGTTCGTTCTGATACATCGCGTTGAAGATATCCACACCCGGCGCCGCGATTTCGACGCAGTCCGATCCGTAATTCGAAAAGTCAGCCTTGGCGTCGTTCTCGTCCGTGGACGCCACGCCGATCACCCAGTCGGCCTTCGTGCCGACGAAGCACGCGGGATACACCGGCACCTCGTTCAGGTTCAGTCCGGTGTCGCGATAATTTCCGGCGGCCGCGACGACCGGGACGCCCGCGACATACGCCTCGTTGATGGCCGTCTCTAGCCGCGAATCAATGTCGTAGCCGGTGAACGACAAGTTGATGACGTCCGCGCCGTTGTCGATCGCGTACCGGATGGCGCTCGTCGCGTCCTGCGAGTCGCCGGATCCGTTATCGTCGAGGATGCGCACCGGCATGACGCGGACGCTCCATACGACGCCGGACACGCCCTCGCCGTTGTTTCCCACCGCGCCGATGATCCCGGCGATCACCGTGCCGTGGGCCACGCCGTCCACCACGAAGTTATCCGTGCCCGCGTCCGGCTCCGGCGTGTTGTCGTCACTCACGAAGTCCCATCCGCGCGTGTCGTCGACGTACCCGTTGCCATCGTCGTCCTTCCCGTTGTCCGGAATTTCCCCGGGATTTACCCAAAGGTTGTCAGCGAGGTCGGGATGATCGGGATCCACGCCCGAATCCAACACGGCCACCACGACCGCGTCGGAACCCGTGGCCGCGTCCCACGCCGACGGGGCGCTAATTTGGTTGAGATACCACTGCTCGGAGAAAAACGGATCATTCGCCGTGCGGGCAAAAACCGGCGTCGCGAGGGACGCGAGCAGCGAACCGATAACAAAAATGGCGCCAGGTTTGTTCATACTGGCGCCATTCTAACACGCTTACTTCGTCTTCCGCGAACGCTCGCGCTTGAGTGCTTCGAGCTCCGCGGCAATGCTCTCGTCCTTCGGCGCGAGCTGGTGGGCGACCTCGTAGTGCGAGATGGCCTCGTCGAGCTTGCCCTGCGACGCGTACCACTGGCCGAGGCGTGTCAGGAGTCCCGGCGTCTGTCCGAGATTCGCGATGGCCGTCTCAAGGACGCCCTGCACCTGGGCGGTGCGTTCCGGAAACCGTTCGTCGATGAGGTCCGCGAGCTTGAGGTAGATCGGCTCGTACGCCTCGATGTCGAGCGCCTTGCGCCATGCCGCTTCCGCGCCGGAATAGTCGCCCTGTTCGATCAAGTCCTGGCCGAGGTTCTCGAGCGCCGGGGCGTCGTTCGGGTTGGTCTTCAAGATGTTCTCGTACCACGTGGCGGCCGTATCGAGCTCGCCCATCTCGTAATACAGGTTGGCGAGCGACAGGATCACGCTGATGTCACGCGTGCCGTTCGCCTCGTTGTCATTGACCGTCGCCTCGATGGTGACGATGCGGTCACGGAACATCTGGAGTTGCTCTTCGGACATGCCGCGGTCGACGGTCTTCACGATCGATTGCGGCGACCCTTCGACGGGCTCAGGGCCCACGGGAGCCGCGTACCACGTGCGCCAGGCCCAGCCGGCAGCGAGGATGAGAATGGCGAGAGCGGCGGCGGCGATCCGGGTCCAACGTGAATTCAGTGAAACTTTCATAGCGCGAAGATCTTAGCAAATCAAAACCCCCGGCACAAGCCAGGGGCAATGATTCCTCAGCATCCGTAGCCTCGTTGCTGCCAAGGGTTCAGGCCGAAGCCCGTTCCCGATTTACAGCGGTGAGGCGTCTGGATGGGCGAAGATACGCGATCCAATTAGTACTGGATCGTGCCTCCCGTGATCGAGAGGTTCTTGATGAGCGTTCCGTCGAAGTTGGATCCTTCGGAATCGTCATCCCACGTGATCGCGTTGACGCCGCCGTCAACGTCATCGGCTTCGTCCTGGTCCGGGACGTCGATGCGGATCGCATCGTTGTCGTCGGAGTCGGCACCGAGGGTGTCGACCTTCAGGACGTAGGTCTTCGTTTCGCCGGCACCGATTTCCTCGGAACCATGCGTCGCGGAGCCCGTGAAGTCGAGGATCGCGTACGAGAGGACGTCGCTGTCGCCGCCACCGTCGACACATTCGTCGCCGGAGTCGTCAACGAAGGTCCAGTCGGCCGCGTCGTCGAGTTTCTCCGACGAGTCATCCACGTCATAGAACGTGAACTTCGTGTCGGAAGCGAAGTCGTCACAGGTGTTGAAGTCGCCGTCGCCGTCCGACGTCACGACCTTGAAGAGCACCTGGTCGAGGGTCACGAAGCCACGAGAGTCGGCCGCGACGTTGAAGCGGAACACTTCAGAGTCGCTCGGCACGCCCGCGCCCGACGGAGAACCGGAGGCAAGGGAGAGCGTCGGCTTGGTCTTGTGGAGGGTCATCGCGTTGGCGATGACGTACGAGCCCAAGGTGGTCTCGTCAATCGTTTCGCCGGACGCGTCACCAGTCGCCTCGAACTCGCTGTTCAGCGCGTCGAAGTTGAGCTGGATCTGGTCGCCCGAGGCGGCACCGGTGGAGGACACGGAGTTCGTGTCGACCGTCACGGTGACCGTGCGGGTCGATTCCGTCGGGACGTAGATGTCCAGGCCGTCGAACGACACGTAGCCGCCCGAGAGGAAGCCGGACTTGGTCTCCGTCGCGCCGGCGGAGTTGGTGTAGGAGATCTTCACCGTGGCGGCCGCGTCGTCAGAACCATAGGTTCCGTCTTCGTCGCCACAGTAGTCGCCCATGTCGTCGCCGGAATCCATGACGCAGTTCTCGAGCTCGAGGTGCTTCACGACGAACGGCTCGTCGGTGGCATCGAACTTGAACTTGGACATGGAGACACCCGTGGACGAGCCAAGGATGATCGTCGAGTTGGCCGTCGAGCCGTCGAGGGAAACCGTGAGGGAACCCGCGTCGGTGATCGTGATGGTCGCCTCGGCGCCGTCGGTGTTGTCCTCAGCGAGGGCACCAACGCTCACGTCCTGTCCATCCTCGTCTTCCGCGACGATGTCGTCCTCGCTGGCAATGCCGAACGCGTAGGCGTCGTCAGAGCCGGAAGAGTCATCGAGCGTGGAGTTCGAGAAGTCGCACTTCATGATGAGCTTGGCGGTTTCGCCAGCGGCCACGGTCCAGTCGAAGTTCTGGAACTCGAGGTTGGCGTCGCCGGAGTTGTCGGTCGGGGATTCCGGACCGTCAACGAGCGAGCCGGACTCGGAGTCGTACAGGGAGCACTGCGAAACGTGGTCGCCCACGTCAATGTCCTGTTCGCCCGAGAGGACGCCGTCGGAGTCACCGGTCACGAGGTAGGTGACGTCCGTGACGGTCACGTCGGACGCGTTGCCGGCCTCAAAGTTGAAGCCGACGACGGAAACGCCCGTGGCACCCTTCACGAAGGAACCGTCGGACGGCGGCGTGGAAGCCGTGACCGTCATGGACGAATCGACCGTCGTGAAGTTGTGGCCCGTGATGTCGGCGGACGGAACGACATCGCCGGTCGCGAGGTCATCGCCGTTCGCGTCTTCCGCCATGACCGAACCCATGTCGATCACAACGTGGTACACCTCGCCGGCCGGAGTCTGCGCGTCGACGTCGGCCGTGACCATAAGGTCAACGGACTCGCCGGCCTGCATCGTCTGGTCGTCGGTGAAGGTCACCGTCTGGGAACCGTCATCGCCGGAGCCGCTGAGGTCTTCCGGACCCATCCAGGTGGTACCGTCCGCCTCGCGGATGGCGATGTTCTGGAGGTTGAGGTCGCCGTCGTTCTGGACGAGGGCGTCATCGGCCGAACCATCGTTGGTGGTGGAGACCACGAGGACGTCCATCTCCTTGATGGTGGTCCAGTTCTCCGCCGTGATGGTGAAGTCCATGAGATCCTGCTCGTTTCCGTCGACCTGGATGTCGTCCGCGGACGGGCCGTTGAAGGCGAACGTCAGCTGACCGCCCTGGATCGTGGAGAACGAACAGTCGTCGCCAGAGGAGGCGCACTGCGAGCCCGTCTGGTCGTAGGCGGAGATGTCCGCCTGGAGGTTGAATCCGTAGTCGGAGCCCGTGGCCACGACGTCCGTCGGTTCCTCGATGCCGACCTTGACGTCGTCATCGGACTGGCCGCCGACGTCGGCGGAAACCGTCAGGTTGTCGTTGTCACCGTCCTGGATGTAGAGCGAGTTCGTGAGGATGAACGTCACGAGGTCGCCGCTCTGCGTTCCGGAGGCGAGCAGGGTGCTGGCCTTCCAGAGCTTGTAGTTGGTGTGGTCGGAGGCCTGGTCAACGTTGATCGTGACCTGGGAGAGCCAAGCGTCCTCGCCGTTCGGCGTGACCTTGAACTTGGCAATCTCCGCACCCGTCTCGCCGATCGTCGGATCGGTGATGGTGCCCTGCTTCTCGATGTCGATCGTTCCAGCTTCCGTGTTCGAGAAGGTCATGGTGTTGCCCGTGACCGGGAACGAGCCGGAAACCGTCGCCGTCGAGGTGTCGGAGGAGGAGGCGGTGAGGCCGAAGTTGGCCGTGTCGCCGCCGAAGTCGGCCGTGTTCGAGACGTCCGCGCGAACCGTCACGTAGTCGGTGTCGCCGGAGTCAAGCGAGATGCCGAGACCCGAGAAGGTCACGTTGCGCGTGGACGAGTTCACGGAACGAGCGTCCGTCAAGCGCATGGAGCCTTCGTAGAGGTAGGCGTTCTCGATGTCGGAAACCGCTCCGATCCAATACTCGCCCGGCGGTAACCCGACAAT
>DAISXX010000086.1:0-5268 GCA_036825695.1 Patescibacteria group bacterium
GTTCCAGATACCGTCGCATCATGGCGTCGGTACTGCTCGACGGATCATCCTCCAACGCGCGGACGTACGAGCCGAATGAGACGACGGAGTCCTTCGCGTGCCGAATGCTCTGGCTCACGGTATCCTCGATGCCCAATTCCCGGGCGATCCGTTCCGCGTCCGTAAGCTTCCGCACGCGTTCCGGTTCCGAACGGACGACCGACTCGATCGCGTCCACGAGCCCGGATTCCATTCTAAAGCGATAGGACCAGTAGTCGCACAGGGACTGCCGGGTCGCCGAAGCGACGAACGCGCGGCTTTGTTCCAACCCGCGACGCGCCTCGTCGCGTCGCGCGACATGGTCCGCGAGCGTCGCGTCCCATGCCGACCGTCCCTTGGTGTAGGAGCCGTTCGCGCGCGCGAGCTCGACGAATTCCCGATCCACGGCCACCCGCGCGCGACGCAAGGCGAACAGTTCCGGAAGTTCGGCCGAAGAACCCGTTCCCCAAGACGGCACCCGTCCCCCAAGCTCCCGGTCGATCAGCGCGGCCTGCATCCGGAGCGCCTGAACCTCGTCTGGAGACGCCTTCGCGGTCCCGGCGGACAGGTCGCGTTCCGCGGAAAACAACTCCTCGAGCGTCTCGCCGAGAGCCGCCTCGACGGCTTGCGCGTCCGTCATGCCGCGCGCGGACGCGTCGCGCCGATGAAACTCAAGGACGGAATCAGCCTGTTCCCGCGCGGCGGACTGGATGGCGGGAGAAACGTATGATTCGACCGACATGGGCGCACGTTCCCGCCCCCTCACGGCAGGCATCTTTGCGGTGATTTCCTCACGACGACGCAATTCTGTCATATGCGACAGTATACGGCCTCCGAGCCGGACAAAACAAGACGACTTCCTATGAGGAAGTCGTCTTGTTCTTTCCCGTTCCGAACACCACGTACTGCTGGGCGATGGAGATCACGTTGATGGCCACCCAGTAGAGCGTCAGACCGCCCGGGAGAGACGCGCCGATCACGGCGGTCATCACGGGCATGAAATACATCATCGACTGGTTCATGCCGGCGAGCATGTCCTCGTCCTTGGCTCCCTCCGCGCCGCGCACGGCCTTCGGCGGGCGGCGGGCGATGAGCATGCGCGTCTGCCAGAACTGGAACAGGCCCGAGAGCACGGCAAGCGCGATGCTCTTCTTCTCAAGATCGAGCACGCCGAGGAACATCGCGTTGATGGAGCCCGGGTTGTGCACGAAGGAATACAGCGCGGAGAGCGACTCGGCGTGGAGGCCGTCCGAAAGCACCCGATAGAGCGCGATCAGGATCGGAATCTGCACGAGCACCGGAAGACAGGACGAGAGCGGGTTCACCTTCTCGTTCTTGTACAGATCCATCATCGCCTTCGCGAGCGCTTCCTTGTCGTCCTTGTGCTCGGCCTTCAACGCGTCGAGCTTCGGCTGCAGGTCCTGCAGCATCTTCTGGGATTTGAGCGACGCGTGGGTGAGCGGCCAGAGCGCCAGCTTCACGAGCGCGGTAAGCGCGATGATCGCGAACCCGATGTCCGCGCCCGGAATCACGTCGTAGAGCCAGATGAGCAGGTTGAAGAGCGGGCGGTACAGGCCCTCGTGGAAGATGTTCATAGTGGACTACGTAGAAGACGGGGCGGCCGCCTCGGGCGACGTAGAATCGTTCGGCTGTGCCTCACTCGTAGAAGGCATAGAGGCTGGAACGTCCGTCCCGTCTACGTTTTCTACGACTTCTACAACCCCACCTTTCGCCTTGTCCCCCACCTCCGCAATGCTAATCTTCCACCCCGTCAGTCGAGCTGCCAAACGAACATTCTGCCCTCCCTTGCCGATGGCGAGGGAAAGCTGGTCCGGGTTCACATGGACCATGGCGGAGTGGTCCTCCTCGTTAAGGTCCACGCGATTCACCTTGGCCGGCGCAAGCGCGTGGCCGATGAACGATGCCGCGTCCTCGCTCCATTCGATGATGTCCACTTTCTCGCCGCCGAGCTCGGAGATGATGGTTTGAATGCGGGTACCACGCTGGCCGATGCACGCGCCGATCGGATCGATCTGCGAATCGGTCGTCGAGACGGCCACCTTGGAACGGGAGCCCGGCTCGCGCGCGACGGCGTTGATTTTCACCGCGCCGTCCGCGACCTCCGGAATTTCCATCTCGAACATCTTGCCGACGAACGGTTCGGCCGCGCGCGAGAGCACGATCTGCGGACCCTTCGTGGTGAGCGTCACCTGGTTCACGTACACCTTGATGCGGTCGCCCGTCTTGTAACGTTCGGTCGGGATCTGGTCCTCGGCGCGCAGGATGCCGGCGGTGCGACCGATGTCGATGAGCACCATGCGTCCCTCCTGGCGCTGCACCGTGCCGTTGAGCACCTTGCCCTCATGCTCCTTGTACTCGTTGAACACCACCTCGCGCTCGGCCTCGCGCAGCTTCTGCGTGATCACCTGCTTGGCGGTCATGGCGGCCATGCGACCGAACTCGCCCGGCTGCGGCAGCTCGATGCGGAGCACGTCCCCGAGCTTGGAGCCGAACTTCATGATCTGCGCCTCGGACAGCATGATGTCCGTCTTCGGGTTGAACTTCGCGCCCTCGATCTCCTCGAGCTCGATGCCCGCGATGTCGTCGCCCTTCATGCGTGCCTGCTCGATGCGGGTCGCGAACTCCTCGGCCTTCACGCGGCGCATCTCCTCGATCTTCTCAAGCTCCTCGAGGTCCATGTCCTCGACCACGGTCTTGATGTCAAACACGCGGGACGTTCCGTCCTCCGTGTTGAACTTCACCTCGATGTTCTGGTTCTTGTCGCCGAAGTCCTTGCGGTACGCCGCGGCGAGCGCCGCCTCGATGGCGTCGATGACGGACTCGTACGCGAGACCCTTTTCCTCGCAGATCTGGCGGATGGCTAGTTCGATGGGGCTGGGCATAGGATGAAATTACGCAGTCGTCACGGATTACGGATGATACGGATGTACGGATTAGGAACTCGTGTCTGATCCGTAGATCCGTACAAATCCGTAATCCGTGACAAACTTCTTAACAACGAAACCCGCCGTTTCCGACAGGTCTCTGATACCGACACGCTATCACGTTCCGTGCGGCCCGTCAACCGCCTTCAAGTGCACGATCTCCGGATCCGCCCCCGAAAGCACGCGGATCGCGAGCACGTCGATCCGCCACAGTCGGTTCTCCCAACCGCGCGCCGCGAGAAACGCCTCGGCCGACGCCACCATGTGGCGGAACTTCGCGGGCGTGATCGCCTCCTCCGGATAACCGAACTCGTCGCTCTGCCGCGTCTTCACTTCCGCGAAGACGAGCTCGTCGCCGTCCTCGCACACGAGGTCGATCTCCCCGAACGGCGTGCGTACCTGACGGTCGAGAATCGAAAACCCCGCTCGTGCGAGAAACGACGCGGCGAGGGTTTCGCCGGCATCGCCGAACGCGCGGCGGGGATCCGTCATACTACTTGCGGTTGGGGAGGTACTTGTCGCGGGCGCGTCGGTCCTCGTCGCGCTTGCGGGCGTTCGGGACGTCGCGCTTGGCGTAGCGGACGATCGTCGCGGTCCACGCGGCGATGCCGAGGAGCCAGACGAGATACCAGAAGCGCGCGCCCATCATGCGGATCTGCTCGTAGCTGAAGAAGAACAGCACGCCGCCCACCACGCCCATCCACGCGAGCATGGAAGCGACGCGGCGGAACACCTCGGCCTGCGGACGGTCCTTGGCGCGTGAAACGTGGAATCGGCGGATGACGATGCTCGCGACGATCATGCCGACGAACACGAGCGCGAACGCGCGGCCGGAACCGGAATACACGGCCGGCGGCTCGAGGGACAGCCAGTACGACGGATGAAGCAGGGGGCGAAGGTCAAAATTCATACGGGGGAAACCTACAGAAAAATCACGCCCGCGTCAAACGCGGCCGAAGACCTGGGCCCAATGGTACGGGCCCGCGTCGAACGCGTGCTTAAGCGCGAACCCGGCTCGGGTCATGGCGAGCTCGGCTTCCTCCCTGGAAACGCGATGTTCGATCGGCGGCCCGATGGCCGTACGCTCGCGCTTCCAATCGACGAGCAACACCCTCCCTTCCGGGACAAGCAGGCGCTTCATCTCGTCGAACGCCTTTGGAGCGCGTATCAGCACCTCGATGATGTTCACGATCGACAGCACGTGTAACGAACCGGCCGGGATGCCGACGCCGTTCGGACGCTCGAAGTCGCCCCACACCGTGGAGATGTTGTTGTACGCCTCGATGCGCATGCGGCTCTCCACCGACGCGAGCGAGCTCTTCAGAATGTCGACCGCGTACACGCGCCCTTCCTTCCCGACAATCTCCGCGGCCGGGAACACGAAATGCCCGAGCGGCCCGCAGCCGAGGTCGGCAAAGCGCATGCCGGACCCGAGCCCGGCGCTTCGGAGGACGGCCGACGCGTCGAGCAGCGCGCGACCGGAAGAGAGGATGGCCATACTATCGGATAAACAATTGGGCGAACCCGCCGAAGATGTCCGAAATGATGTTAGTCATGATGAAGATCCCGATAAACGCCACGAGCAACCCGAGCAGCTTGTAAAAAAACCGCGACTGCCCCGCCCCAAGCTTTTCCTCCGCCCAATCGTTCTCCCCGAACCACTCGAGCAACGTCTCGCTCTTGAACACCATGAGAATGCCGAAGGCCATGACGAGAATGCCAAGAACGATGCGCCAGAAGGGGGACATAGTCGTTCCAGTATAACACAAAATCCCCTGGAAGAATCCAGGGGATTTTGTGGTGCGCGGGAGAGGACTTGAACCTCCATGCCCTTGCGGGCGCTACCACCTCAAGGTAGTGCGTCTGCCATTTCGCCACCCGCGCAAGTGTTTCGTGCCGGCAGAATACCAAATGGCGTTTCCCTTGGCAAGGGAGCGGCCTGGTGGACGCTGCAGGATTCGAACCTGCGACCTTCTCGATGTAAACGAGTTGCTCTAACCAGCTGAGCTAAGCGTCCGTTAAAACCTCCTTTGGCGACCGGAAATCACGCGAATGACGCCGGTCTCGATGCCGATGTCGAATCGGGTACCGGTCATCTCCTCCCCGTCCGCGACGATGGCGATCGGCTGCTCGCTGCGGATGGCAAGATTCGTGAGCGGGAGGACGCTCTCGCACAGGCGGCGACGGCCGAAGATCCCCTGCTTCACGCCGACGGTCAGGATGGCCTCGAGGCGGCCGTCCGTCGGGTCGGAGACGCGCTCGTTCTTTGAGCGGTCTCCGGCGAGGTTGCGGACCTCGAGCGTGC
>DAISXX010000087.1:0-5184 GCA_036825695.1 Patescibacteria group bacterium
CGCGCCGCGGCAAGCTCGAGACCGACGTGGTCGGCGTCGCGATGTCCGCGGCCGTCACCACGGGCCGCGTGCTCAAGGGCGACGACCGCGTCCATATCGCGCTGCGCACCTCGCGCCGCCTCTGGCATGCCGACGTCGTGTTCGACAAGCCGCGCGACCACGCGGCCGAGGCCACCGCGCATCGCCTCGAGGAAGGCGCGGTCGCCGATCTCCTCACCCTCAACGCGACCCTCGCCATTCTCGGTCTCGCGCAGGTCGACCTGCCGCAGGAGGGAATGGAGAGCGGGCAGTTTCAGCCGGGCGGGAATCGCGGCTGGCTCATGCCGGAGGAGATCGAGCTGTCGCGCGACTACGTCCGCGACCCGTTCGACAAGGTGCTCTGGCCCGACGGAACGGTCACCGGGCTCGACGCCCTGTCTGCCGAGAAGCACATTCTGTTCCCGGCGAGCATCAACCCGCTCACGTGCGCGCACGACCACATGGCGCGCGCCATCCGAAAGCCCGCCGGCCGCACGGCCGTGTTCCAGCTTTCGCTCAAGCACCCGAACAAGGTGGTGACCGAAGCCGAGCTGGTCGCCCGTGCCTCGCAACTCATGTGCCGCCACCCGGTGGTGCTGCTGCGCGACCACGGGCTGTACGTGGAGAAGGCCGAGCTGTTCCCGGGCATGCCGATGATGATCGGCGCGGACGCGGTGATGGAGATGATGGAGGAGCGCCACTACGGCGGCTACTCCGGCCTCGCCGCCGCGCTCAAGCGCATGGCGCAGCTCGGGACGGAGTTCCACGTGAACGGACGGCTCTGCCCGCAGGACGGGATCTACCGCGAGTGCGACGATCTCAGGATCCCGATGCGCTACGGCGGGATGTTCCATCCCTTCACCGAACGTCTCGACGTCTCCTCCTCCGCCCGTCGCGCCGCCGGCGCCAAGGTCTGACGTAACGGCCCCTCAGGCCGTTTTTTTCTTTTCGCCTCGCGCGGGTTGACGGTCCTCCGGTCGCGTGATACCTTCGGGCCGTTCTCACGCGTGCCGCTTATGGCGCGACTGACGGACAGAGGATCGTTGCAATGCAGATCGAATGCGCCGACCAGGACGTGACTGGCCGGTATCCGGGATTTCTGGAAAAGAACCTTCGCCGCGGGGCTCGCGGCAGCGTCCGGGCCGTGAGGCTCATCGACGTCACCGACGACATTCCGGACGACGCGCCGGTCCGGCGTAAACGGGCGTCCGTGGTCATCGCGTACGCGTCGGACCTCGCTGACAACTGGTACGTCCAGATCACCCGCGCGTATCCGGTCGGCGGCAACGTGGTCCTTGTGGCTTTTGCCGAATTCCCGGACTTGGCGTTCGAGAATGGATCGCTCACCGCGGAAGAGGCGACGGGCCTCGACACTTCCGCGCTGCGTACCCTCGTCCTCCGGCACGCCTCCGGCATCGTGCCCAATCGTCTGCTCGGCACGCCGAGCCTCCGCGGCACCAACGTCGCGTGAACGCAAAACGACCCGTCTCCGGGCCGTTCTTTTTTTGCGTTTAGACGCGCACGCCGATCTTCTGGCGCACGATCCGCATCTTGTACTCCGCGCGGTCGTTGGCGCGCTTGGCGCCGTCGTCGAGGATGCGCTTGAGCTCGGTCTCGTCGGCGATGAGCAGCGAGAGCTTGGCCTGGATCGGGGCGAGGTAGGCGACCACGGCCTCGGCGAGGTCCTTCTTGAATTCGCCGTAGCCCTTTCCGACGTACTGGAGCTCGATCGTTTCGATCGGCTTTCCGGTCACGACGGAATAAATCGACAGCAGGTTGGTCACGGCCGGGCGGTTGCGGTCGGTGCGAATCTCGGTGCCCGAGTCCGTTACCGCGCCCATGATCTTTTTGCGAATAACGTCCGGCTCGTCGGTGAGGGAGATGTAGTTCTTCGGGCTGGTCGCGGACTTTGACATCTTCTTCGTCGCGTCGTCGAGTCCCATGATGCGTGCGCCTTCCTCGCGGATCTTCGGCTCCGGCACCACGAACGTCTCCCCGAAGTCTCGGTTGAAGCGGATCGCGAGATCTCGCGCGAGTTCGACGTGCTGCTTCTGGTCGTCTCCGACCGGAACGACCTCGGTGTCGTACATCAGGATGTCGGCGGCCATCAGGATGGGGTAGGTGAACAGGCCGACGGACGGCGACTCGCCCTTCCCGGACTTGTCCTTGAACTGCGTCATGCGCTCCATCTCGCCCATGCGCGCCGTGCATTGCAGAATCCACGCGAGCTCGGTGTGCGCCGGGACGCGCGACTGCTGGAACACCATCGTCTTTACGGGATCGATGCCGCACGCGAGATACGTCGCGGCCGCGAACAAAATGCCCTTGCGCAGGTTCTTCGGTTCCTGCGCCATGGTGATGGCATGATAGTCGGCGATAAAGATGGAGAGGTCGTTCTCATCCTGCAACGCCACGGCCGGCTCCACCGCGCCGATGTAGTTGCCAATGTGGAGAAAATTGGTCGGCTGGAGGCCGGTGATGCACTTTTTCATATCGGGGTTAGCATAGGCGAATATACGGTTTTTGTCCAAAAAAACCTAAACTCCCGACCGCACGACGCGATCGGGAGTCTTTTTGTGTTCTACAGCTCCATCAGCACCGGAACCACCATCGGGCGGCGTTCGGTGCGGGCGAAGAGGAAGTTGCCGACCTCGTCGCGGACCTTGTCGCGCAGCGCGTTCGGATCGATGGCGTTCGCGTGGTTGCCGGCGATCGCCTTCTCGACCACCTTGGCGGTGGCGTCGATCAGTTCCTTCTGGTCCTTCGCGAAGATGAACCCGTGGCTGATGATGTCCGGCGTGCCCACGACCTTCGCGGACTTCGCGTCGAACTTCACCACCACCACGACCATGCCGTCCTCGGACAGCGCCTTGCGGTCGCGCAGCACCACGTGGCTGACGTCGCCCACCCCGAGGCCGTCCACGAACACGTGTTCGGCCGGAACCTTCTCCTTGGTGAGGCGTCCGCCCTCCTTCCAGAATTCCATCACCTGGCCGTTGTCGACGACGAAGACGTTCTCCTCCTTCCAACCCATCGAGTACGCCACGGAGGCGTTCTCGCGGAGCATGAAGTGGTTGCCCTCGATCGGGACGTAGTACTTCGGCTTGAACAGCGCGAGCATCAGCTTGATGTCCTCCTTGAAGGCGTGTCCGCCGGCATGCACGTCCATGATGTCCTTGTGGATCACGTGGGCGCGCTTGCGGTAGAAGATGTCCTTCAGGCGCTGCACCGCGTTCTCGTTGCCCGGAATGACCGAGGACGAGAACACGACGGTGTCGGTCGGGTCGATGCGGATGGCGCGGTGCTCGTCGGACGCGATGCGGTTGAGCGCCGCGTTCTTCTCGCCTTGCGCGCCGGTGCACACGACCACGATCTTTTCCTGCGGGTAGTTGCCGATCTGCTCCATCGTGATGAGCGTCGAGGTCGACACCTTGATGAAGCCGAGTTCCTTGGCGATTTCCACGTTGGTCTTCATGGAGAAGCCGTCGAGCACCACCTTTTTGCCGAGCTTCTCGGAGATCTCGATGATCTGCTTCACGCGGGAGAGCAGGGAAGCGAACGTGCCGAAGATGATGCGGCCCTTGGCCTTCTCGATGATGCGCTCGAGCTCCTCGCCGATCACCTTTTCGGAGATCTGGTGGCCCGGGACCATGGAGTTGGTGGAGTCGCCCATGAGGCAGAGCAGGCCCTTCTTGCCGATCTCGGCGATCTTTTGGAAGTCGGCGTGTTCCGTGCCGGTCGGGTGGAAGTCAAACTTCCAGTCGCCCGTGTGGCACACCGTGCCGACCGGGGTCTCGACGATGATGCCGGCGGAGTCCGGGATGTTGTGGTTGATGTGGAAGAAGGACACCTTGAACTGCCCGAGCTGGATCACGTCGGTGATCTTCGTCACCTTGATGTTGAGCGGGCGCGTCTGGAAGTCCGTCTGGCGGCGCTTCACGATGGCCGCGCCCACCGGGAGCGCGAAGATCGGCGGGTTGCCGATGAACGGCACGGTGTGCGGGATGGCGCCGATGTGGTCGTAGTGGCCGTGCGTGATGATGACGCCGCGGATGTTCTTCTCCTTGCCCTTCAGGTAGGACATGTTCGGGATGATGTAGTCCACGCCCGGCATCTCCTCGTTCGGGAACTCGAGTCCGAGGTCGATGATGATGATGTCGTTCTTGTACTCGAGGATCGTGCAGTTGCGTCCCACCTCCTCGGCGCCGCCGAGCACGATGACGCGCAGTTTGTCGCCGGCCGGGGCCGGGGCGAGCGGCGCGGTTCGCGCGGCGGGCGCATTGCCTGCCGGCTTCGCGTCGCGGCGGAATACCTTTCCGCGGAACTTGTCGAAGCCGCCCTGCGGCGCGGGTCCTCGTCCCTGCGCGGGTCGGGGGCCGCGATCGCGGCGGTCGACCGGGGGTTTGCCCGCGGCCGGTGTCTGAACTTGGTCTGCCATAAATTAGGATGGTTCGGTCGTTACGCTGGTTTAGTCGTTGCGTCGGCGCATGAAAAACAAATGCCTTCACCTGGCGACGGAATGACTAAAGAGCGGTACGACCTTGAGTAAGAACGTGGTTGAGGCCACGTGAGTTTTATTCGGGACGCGACGGTTCGTATCCCTGAAAAAGTCACCTGGAAGTTTTCATGGTGCGGATGGAGGGACTTGAACCCTCAAGGTGTTGCCACCACAGGCTTCTGAGACCTGCGCGTATGCCAATTCCGCCACATCCGCTCGAGCTACGGCCGCGTAAAATGGCGATCTGCCGCTTCAGGCCTGCGGTCCGCGCTTCGCTGTATATCCGTATACAGCTTCGCTTGCGGTCCTCGGCCTTCAGTGGCATCTCATCCATTTTACGCAGCCTCGCGAAATATCTAGATCTTGGGACTCTACGACTCTTCCACTCTATCACTTCAAGACCTTTCTCGTCTTCACGTACCAGTCCGTCACGTTTGCGAAGCGGTCGGCGGGGGAGATGACGGAGGGGATGTCCACTCCCTTTACCTTGTCCGCGATCGCGTAGGCGTACGTCGACTGGTAGAGGAACACGGCCGGGACGTCCGCGGCCACGAGGTCTTGAAAATCGCGGTACGCTTTGGCCCGATCGTCGGAATTGGTGGCCTTTCGGGCCGTTTCCAAGAGGGCGTCGGCGTTTCGGTTCGCGTAGAGAGCCAAGTTTAACCCAC
>DAISXX010000088.1:0-5083 GCA_036825695.1 Patescibacteria group bacterium
AACGCGGTGCTCGTCGACTTCGGCCTGTTCGTCGGACGGCCGAGCGCGACGAGCAGAGCCAAGGGCGGCACGCCGCTGTTCGTCGCGCCGGAACTCACGGACGGCAAGCCGCCGATTCCCGCGTCCGACCTGTACGCGCTCGGCGCGACGGCGCTCGCGATGGCCGGCGGCCACCTGCCGAGCCGCTCGCTTCCGCCGGACATGCGACCGGAGCTCGCGGCGCTCATCCGCCGCCTGCTCCGCCACGACCCGCTCGCCCGTCCGCAGGACGCGCGCGAGCTCAACCATGAGATCACCCAACTTCGTCAGGCCATCTTCGGCCGGACGTCAACCCGCGAAGCCTTCTCGCTTCGCATCGGAAAGAAGCCATGAGCGGAGCATTCGGTTGGCATCGCAACGACAAGACCTACGGATCGGCGCGTCAGACGGCGGACCCGTTCAGCCAGGCCGCGAAGGCGTACCAGACGCCGTCGGCCCCCGCGCCCTCGATCCGGGCGCGCGTCATCGACCCCGATCCGCCGCGCAACCTCTCGGCCGCCGCCTCGCGCGTCGGCTCGGTGCCCGGCGCGGGCGGCGTTCTCACGAGCACGGCGGCCAACGTAATCATCGTGGCCATGGACGTCACGGGTTCCATGCACGCGTGGCCCGGCGAGATCTTCAAGCGGCTGCCGCTTCTCTATCACGAGGCCTGCGCGTATCTCGACAGCGACGACCTGGAAATCCTGTTCATCGCGCATGCGGACGCCCAGGGCGACGCGTACCCGCTCCAGGTGGCGCGCTTCGGCCGCGGGCCAGAGCTCGACCCGATGCTCGCCGCGTTCCAAATCGGCGGCGGCGGGCGCGAGCGGGACGGCCGCGAGTCGCACGAGCTCGTGATGTACAAGCTCGTGAACGAGGTCGACACCTCGAGCGCGGTCAACGTCCACGCGTTCTTCCTCACCGACGAGGCGGGGCGCGACGTGATCGACGAAACCGAGGTGCGCGCGGTGTTCGGCAAGCCCGTCACGGGCGAGCTGCGCGCCACGCGCGACCTCGCGAAGCAGCTCCTGCGCCGCATGAACGCATGGGCCGTGCTCTGCGAGACCGGCACCTACGACCCGGCGCCGATCCGCGCCTGGTGGGAAACCGCCCTCGGCGCCGACCGGATCGTCCCGCTCAACGACCACCGCCGCGTGGTGGACGTCGTGCTCGCGACCATCGCCGCGCACACGGGCCAGCTCGACAAGTTCGCGCTCGACCTGCGCTCGCGCCAGGCCGGCTCGCTCTACGCGAACCAGAACGTCCGCACCGTGATGGCGAGCGTCGCCCACGTCGGCACGCGCGGCCCGAGGGCCCCGAAGCAGATCGCGGGGCCGGGAACGCGGCCGCTGCTGATCACGAAAAAAGACTAGCCTGCGCCCCGAACGCTTCGGGGCGTTTTTTCATTTCACCGAAAAGAAAAGCCCCGCGGTTATCGATTCCACGGGGTCGGAGGACGGGGAGGGCGACCGGACTCGTGCTCCAGGGTGTGGCGGATGGACATGGCCAGCCCGGCGTAGAGCCGATTCGGCGAAGGCTCCGTGGCCAAACTGCTTTCCGGGTCGTCCCTGGTGAACGGAATTCCCATCCGCGTGGACAGCATCAGGGGCTTCTCCGTCGCGTCCGCCCATACGGGAACGACCAGAAGGCGTTCGTTCATCATCCTCGTGAGCACGGGACGAAACACGTCGCGAAAGAACTCGCTCGCGGCCGCGTGGCGCGACCACACCACGATGACCATGCCGGCCTCACGCCCCATGCGAAGAAGCGCGTCGAACGACGTCTCGTCCTCCGTGGGCTCCGGACTCCATGAGATGGACTCCACCAGCCCGTCGCGAACGAGCGGACGCAGGTGGGTCTCGATGGCACGCGTGATCGGAAGATCGGCCTCGCTCGCCAGAATCAGAATCTTGTATTCCATCATCCCTCCTCAGACGAAGGAAAGCGACGTTACCACGATTTTAGACGATCGTCAAGGAATAAAAATCCCGCCACGAGGGACGGGACTAGGCGCGGTTGATGGCGAGGACGTCGAACCACGGCAGGAGCGCGCGGTCGGTGCGATGGTAGGGACCGCGGGCCGGCAGGACGAGGTTCGGGTTCGCGGCGAGGGCGGCGTAGACGCGCGGATCGACGCGGACCGAACGGCCGGTCACGTCATACTCGCGCTTCACGACGGTTTCCCAAGTGCCTTCGCGCAGGAACGTGGTAGGCAATTGGCGGATCGCCGGAGCCGCGCGCGCCTTGCGAACCGCGGTCAGGAACGCCGACCACAGGGCGGGTTCGATGAGCGCGTCCGCGAGAAAACGCAGCCCTTCCCGCACGAGGAGCGGACGCGGGACGAGGAACGGCTCCAGGCGCCCGCCGACCCATTCGACGACGCGCCCGCGCAGATGCGGGAGACGACGGGAACGGTCCGCGAGAACGGCCGGGTCGAGCGAGCGGCACAGGTTGAAGAGCCACGCGGCGAGCAGGCGGTGCGTGCCGTCCGTGTCGCAGCCGTACTCGTTGACCACGAGCGGCGCGAACCCGCGCTCCGGAAGCGTGACGAGCTCCGCGGCGAGGCGCGCGCCGACCGCGAGCTCCGTCGGGAAGATCCGATCGATGGGCGCGAGGCCGACCTCGAGCCAGAATCCGTTCCAGAACCCGTGACCGTGGCCGTTCCACGCGCGGCCTTCCGAACGGTGGCCAAGAAATTCCTCCAGCTCCCACGCGAACGGAACCGGGTTGTCGCGCGCGGCCGGAAACCGCTCGACGAGCGTGGCGAGCAGACTGTCGGGAACCTCGGGCGCGTCGCGGCCCGGACACCAGAGCCGGTGCGCGAGACGGATGCCGTCGGCATCCGGTCGGACGCGGGCGATCTCGGCGGCCAGCGCAGCCTCATCGCGCGGCGGCTCCGGCGACGTGTCGAACACGACCTCGACGAGCGACGGCTGCTCGATCCCCGTCCACGGCCAGCGTTCCTCGGGCTGCAGCTCGCGCGTCGCGACCGACGCCTCCCCGGAAACGATCAAGCCGTGCGGATGGCGGACCGCGGAACGGAACCGGTCGAGCGCGAGCGCGCCGACGGCCTCGACCGCGCTTCCCGCCCCCGGCCCGGGCAAAACGCTTCCGGGAAACCGGGACCCGCAGGCGCCGCCGTTCGCGGCCGCGGCGAGGCGCGCGTGCCAGAACGGCCATGCGTCCGGACTCGCGCCGTCCGGGGCAGCCCCGGGATCGTCGACGAATTCGGGAACGCGCTGAACGATCGGAACGACGCCTTTCAATCGACGGTAGAGATCGGCATCCGCGGGCGTGTGCGGAAGCGGGCTGGCAAACGAATCTTGTGTGCGCGATGACATGTGGCTCCTAAGCGGGTCGATTCCGTCTCCGACCGATTCGGCGACGAAAGGAAGCCGCCCAGGCTCACACGTACGAACGGAGCTCGCGCAGGTCCATGCGGTCGAGGTACACGTCCGCCGCGGCGCGCACGGCCGGACGCACCACGACGCCGCCGAACCCGACGAACAGTCCAACCTCCGGCCGGCACGCCAGATCGCTCGTGCTGTCGCCCACCATCACGGCCTCCTCGCGCACGCGGACGAACGGACGGATTGCCGGGGCCTTCCCCCCATCCGCCATGAGCGGCGATTCCTCGCATCCGGCGAAGACGCCGTCCGCGTCGAAGCGCATCGCGTTCGCGATCACGCGTTCCGACGGAATGCCGAGACGGCGCGCCACCGGATCGACGAGCTCGTGGAAATTCGCGGTCACGATCCAGGCGTCCTTCCCCGCGGCATGGATGGCACGGACCAGATCCTCGGCCCCGGGCGTCAGCCATTCGCGGACGCAGCGTTCCGAAAGATCCGCGATCGCTCGCCTCGTCGGCGCGATAAGCGCGAGCTTGCGCGGAAACGCCTGCGCGAACGACGCGTCGCCGTTCATGGACGCCGAGGTGAGCGCCTCGATGTCGCGACGCAGCGCGGCGTCCTCCACGAGCTCGTCGAGCGTCTCGACGCGGACCAACGTGCTGTCGAAGTCAAAGAAGAATTGTCGGTAGGTTTGCATAGGAGAATAAAGAAAACGGCCCCCAGAGGGAGCCGTCCGCGCGTCGCGAACCGCGCCCTCAGCGAGGGGTCGTCGTGGACGTCGTCGAAGTGACGGTGGCGTTGCGCATATCTGGATCGAGCATACCAGAGGGAAAAACCGTGTCAATAAAAAATCCGCGCCAGAGAGCGCGGGAGCCGCTAGATGAGCGGGATGTTGAGGAGCGTCGGAATCGACGTGGGAACCGACTCGATGACGACGCGGCCGTCCACCAGCGCGCGCAGGCCGTCAATCGTCCAGTCTGGCGTCACGTAGACGCACAGGACGCGGACGTTCTTCTTGATGAGCACCGCGCGCAGCGTTGCGGGCGTCACTGGGACGTCGTGGCGCTTGGGAGCCCGGCCGTCGTCGGACTCGTCGCAGACGGTGAGGTGCGTCGCGAGCTCGATCGCGCCGACGACGCGCGGAATCCCGTCGTCCCCGATGCGCGTGAGGTACGCGCGCCGGAACTCCGTGGTTGGCGGCGCCACAGAGCGGACGGACACGTGCGCCTCGCGATCGCCTTCCGCCAGGAGGGCGCGGATGCGCCGCGTGAGTTCTTCTCGGACCATGCCGGTCCCGGACGGGCCGAGCCGCGTCACGACGTCCATCTCCACCACGGAACAGGTCCCGCGGAGATACGTGACGAGCGAGCCGACCTCTTCAACCCCCGAGATTGCGAGCGCGGCGTCGCGGATCGCCTCCTCCTTCTCGCTTCCGAGCGAACGGTTGAGCACCATGTCACGGGCGTTCGCAAGAATCTCCCGCGCGGTTCCGAACATGATGTAGGCCATGCCGACGCCGAGCAAATGCTCGATCCCCACGGCGAGATAGCCCATGAGGCCGCCGATGACCGCCGCCGACGAAAGGGCATGGAAGACCGCCTGCAGGACGAGGCCGACGGCGGCGAGCGCCTCCACCTTGCCGTCGCTGAGCGTCTCCTCGCCGTCGGCCTCCACGCTCGCGTGCCCGGTTTCCCGACCCACGCGCACCTGGTAGC
>DAISXX010000089.1:0-5060 GCA_036825695.1 Patescibacteria group bacterium
CCCCGGTGCGCGCGGGCCGGGGATTTCGCCGTTCCGCCGCAGGGGGAGGAGGAGTTCATTCCCGCCACCTTCCTGCCGATGGGCGCGAAGGTGCGCATTCCCGACCTCTATGGAACCCGTATCTTCACGGTCGTCGACCGCATGAACGCGCGCTACGACCGCCACGTCGACGTTTGGATGAAGGACTACACGTCGGCCAAGTCGTTCGGCGTGAAGTACGCGACTATTGAAGTGTTATAACGCCTCTGGTACATTCTGCACACGACGACGATGCGGCCACGTGGCGAAGTGGGAACGCAGGGGTCTGCAAAACCTCGATGAGCCGGTTCGATCCCGGCCGTGGCCTCCATTCATCAAGTTCCAGGGTCCAAGAAACAAGCTCCAAACGTTTGGAAATTGTTGGTTGAGCCTTGGAACTTTTGTTATCATGGGCGTATGCAGGAGGAAAAAATGCGGCAGCCGGTTTCCTGGCGCGTGACGTGGAAGATGATGCGTCCGATCGTCGCGCGGTATTGGGGGTGGATCGTCCTGTTGATTTTGTTGTCCGTCGCGGCCGCGTGCCTCGTGGTGAGCGAGCCGTATTTGTACGGGCACATCATCGACTCGGTCACGTCGTCGGTGTCCGGTCATATCGCTCCCGCGGACGGATTCGCCGCCATCGTTCCATTGCTCGCCTGGTGGGCCGGGATCGTGCTCGTCGAGTCGCTGCTCGTGGCGTTCGCCGCGTGGATCGGATGGTACGTGGGGAACATGCTGGAACTTCAGATCGGCGAGCGTTCGTTCGCGCGCATTTTGGCGCTGTCGATCCACCGGTTCCAAGACGAGCGCGCCGGGGCGATGATGAGCCGGTTCGCGAACGGGAAGGAGGCGGTGTGGGGATTGAACAATCAGATTTTGCGCGTGGCGATTCCGTCCATTGCGACGTTCGCGCTCATCGTCGCGGTCGGCCTGCATCTCGATTGGCGCCTGACGCTCGTCGCGCTCGCCATGGTTCCCGTCGACGCGGCCATCGGCCTCTATCATTTGCGCGTCTCGCTCCGCCGGCAGGACCTGATGAACGACAAGTGGGAGGAAACCACCGGGCTCGCCGGTGACGCGTTTTCGAACATCACCACCGTGCAGGGGGAGGCCGGGGAAAAATTGGTGATGGGGCGGTTCGCGAAGACGTACATGCAGGTGCTGCGCGAACAGCTCCGGATCAACGTGCGCTGGGCCGTCGTGGACGCGAGCACGTCGTTCATCAACATTTCCGGGCGCCTGCTGACCTTCGTCGTGGGCGTGCAGCTCGTGTTCGCCGGTACGACCTCGCTCGGAACGCTCGTGACGTTCCTCGGGTTCGTCTCCATTCTGTACGCGTCGGTCCAGAACGTGTTCGCCGGCCTTCCGGAAATCGCGCGCTCGTTCAGTCGGCTCGGCCGTCTCGCGCACGTGTGGGACGAGGTCCCCGAGGTGCGCGACCGCGAAACGGCGCGACCGGCATCCGGGTTGCGCGGCGAGGTGGAGTTCGACGACGTCGTGTTCAAATATGCCGACGCGGGAAGGCCCGTTCTGTCCGGCGTCAGCCTGAAGATTCCGGCGGGAAAGACGTTCGCGGTCATCGGGGAGTCCGGTGCGGGGAAGAGCACGCTCGCGAAGCTCATGGTGCGGTTCGCGGACCCGACGCAGGGCGCCATCCGGGTCGACGGGATCGACCTTCGCGACATGACGCTTGCCACGTTGCGCCCGCAGGTCGGGTTCGTGATGCAGGAAAACATGTTGTTCCACGATTCCATCCTGTACAACATCCGGTTCGCCAAGCCGAAGGCTACGCGCGAGGAGGTCATCGCGGCCGCGAAGCGCGCACAGGCGCACGAGTTCATCTCCAGGCTGCCGAACGGGTACGACACGGTGGTCGGCGAGCGCGGCGTGAAAATGTCGGGCGGGCAGAAGCAGCGTATCGCGCTCGCGCGCGTCCTGCTCTCGAACCCGCCGATCCTCGTGCTCGACGAGGCGACGAGCGCGCTCGATTCGAAGACCGAGCACGATTTGCAGGTCGCGCTGCGCGAGGTGATGAAGAACCGCACGACGATCGTGATCGCCCACCGGCTGTCCACCGTCATGGATGCGGACAATATCCTCGTCATGGACAAGGGCCGCATCGTCGACCAGGGGAAGCATGCCGATCTGATCACGCGCGACAACCTTTATCGAAAGTTTTGGGAGATCCAGGCGGGCGGGTACGTGTAACGCCCGCCTTTATCGTTGACATGGGGTCGAAATCGTGGTAGCGTCCGTTCGGAAACAAGGAGGCGGTCCCCATGCTCATTCGACCGAATTTGCCACGCTGGGTTCTTTCCGGAGGGCCGAAATCGGGCAAGTCGACGATCATTGCCATCCTGCGGGCGGAGTTCGGACACGTGGTCCACTTCCTGCCCGAGGTTTGTACGTTGCTGCACGATCACGCGGGGATCATCGTTCCGACGCCCGGGACGCCGTCGCATCATGCGTACAGCCGGCGCATTACCCGCATGCAGATTGACCTCGAGGACGCCGCCGACGATCAGGCGCATGCCGACGGCAAGCTTCTCGTCTGCTGCGATCGCGGCATCGTCGACAACATCGCCTATCTCGAAGGCGGTGAGGAGGAATTTGAGCGCGTCACGGGCGTGTCGTGCACGGAGGCTCGCGGCCGTTATGCCGGCGCGCACGTCCTCGAGCTGGCACCGCGCCACGTGTTCGTGGATCCGACGCACGGTTTCAATCCGTCCCGTCGGGAAGGGTACGACGAGGCGCTCGCGCTCGACGGCAATACGTACGGCGTTTGGGCGCCGCACCCGCGATGCGTTCGCGTGACGAACGAGCGAGGCTGGGACGGCAAAATTCACCGCGTCATGACGGACGTGCGGCAGATGCTGCATGATCTCGGCATGAAAGCGGTCTGACCCTCGCGGGTCTTTTTCATTCTTGTAGAAAGGTCTTCAAATAGATTTGTATAAAAAATTGACTTAAATTAGTCAATTTTTTATAATCAAATCAATCTGATCGAATATATTTCGACACTATGAAACGTGGGCTGTATCGTGATGAGGAGCTCAAGAAGCTCAAGGAGGCGCTTGGCGCGCTCGGGGCGACGGAGAATGCGGCCGCGTTTTATCTGTCGCTCTATCGCGCGGGTACGTCGTCCGTCGGGGATATCGCGAAGGCGATCCGGATGGACCGATCGAGTGCCTATCTGGCATGCGGTCAGCTGGAGGAACTCGGGCTCGTCGACGGCGACGCGACCGGTCCGCGCAAGGCCGTGACCGCGAAACCTCCGAGCGCCGTGCTCGCGCGGTTGCGCACCGACATGCGCCGACTGCGACGTCATCACGACGAGGTGGAGGAGTCGATGCAGGAACTGCTCGCGTCGTATCGCGAGCAGGAAAACAAGCCGGTGCTCCGGTTCTACGCCGGACATGACGGTCTCAAGCAGATCACGGACGACGTGCTCGAGCAAGCGAACGGCGAGATCCTCCTGTTCACGAATCAGCGGACGGAGAAAAACGTGTTTTCGTCCGGTGACCATGAGGAGTTCATTCGCGAACGGTTGCGTCGCGGCGTCTCGATTCGCGTTCTTGCCACAGATACGCCGGAGGCGCGGACGATGTCTCTCCAGGACAAGACCGTGCGGCGTGAAATGCGCATCGTCGACGGCGAGCCGTTCACAAGCGAAACGTACATCTATGGGGACAACGTCGCGATGCTTTCGTTCGATAAGGACGTGGTTGGGTTCGTTGTTCGGTCGAAGGAATTCGCGACCGCGCAGCGTTGGATCTTCGAACAACTCTGGGGGAAGCATGAGCCGCATTCTGGCTGAGCCTCAATTCGTCCCGCAATTCGAACCGGCGGAGGACGTGGAACGCCGCATCGGCAACCGCGATAGCGAGGACATGAACGGGCCCGAGTGGAATTGGTGCGGCATCTGCTGCGTGCGGATGATCGCGCTTGGGCTTGGTCGTTCCGTGCCGACGATGGACGAGATGTATCGCACCGCGTTCGACGCATATGGCGTATTCAAGATGGTCGACGGCTCCGTGATCGGCGCGTACCACCGCGACCTCGCGTCGTATGTGACCGGCGAGTTCGGCCTCGCGGCAGAGGCGCGCCGCAATCTGTCGGCGGGCGACGTGGCGGCCGCGATCGTCGACGGTCATTACGTCGTTGCGTCCGTGTCGCCGAAGATCCGAGAGATCGTCGGTGACCCGCCCGAGAAGAAGGGCGGACACCTCGTGCTCGTCTACGGCGTCGAGAAATCCGAGGAGGGCCGCGTCTTCGTCTTTCATAACTCGACCGGCTTCGCGTCGCTCGGCTCGCAGAAGGCCGTCCGCGTTCCGGAGGATCGATTCACGGAATGTTTTTCCGGCAGCGCGATTCTTATCACCTGCGATCACGGTTGATCGCCTTTTTACACTATGACAAAGGTTGCCATTCTGACCGGAGGAACCAGCGCGGAACGCGACATTGCCATCACGTCGTCGAAGACCGTGGCGAAGGCGCTCGAGGGGCGCGTCGAGACGACGACGTTCGAGTTCCCAAGCGAAATCGACGCGTTCTTGTCCCGTCGCGCGGAGTTCGACGTTGCGATTCCCGTGTTCCACGGAAAGGGCGGGGAAGACGGGACCGTGCAGGGATTTTTGGAAACGCTCGGCGTGCCGTATCTCTTTTCCGGCAACGCGGCGCACGCGGTCGGGATGGACAAGGATTTGGCGAAGCGCGTCGTTTCCTCTGCTGGGGTGAAGACCGCGCCGTGGCAGACGTGCGTGCGTCGCGACGGCCTCGACGTATCGCGCGTCTCATTCCCGTGCGTCGTGAAGCCCGCGGATGGCGGCAGCACGCAGGGCGTGACGATCGTGCGCGACCAGCGCGAACTCGACGGCGCGCTCGGCGCGGCGTTCGCGTTCTCGTCGCGCGTTCTCGTTGAGAATTTTATCGGCGGCGACGAGTTCACGGTCGCGGTCGCCGAGGACAACGGGGAAGCGGTCGCGCTCCCGGTGATCCAGATCAAGTCGCCGGGCGGCATCTACGACTACGACGCGAAGTAC
>DAISXX010000090.1:0-1504 GCA_036825695.1 Patescibacteria group bacterium
GACCGACGGCGGCCGACACGCCCGCGCTCGCGAGCATGATGCCGATGGCGATCATCCCGTTGTGCCCCTCGAGCAGGAGCGACCCGGGCGCTACCGTCCGGCGGCCGATCCCGGGGACCAGCGACGCCAAGCCAACCAGCGACGGGATGAGCACGCTCACGACGGCCGCGTACAGCAGCGAGGCGCCGATCGCCAAACTGCCGAGCGTGTCGAGACTGCGCCACCCGAGCGGGTAGTCGCGGTTCGGCGGCCGGCGCGAAAGCCAGATGCCGAATATCACGAGCAGGGCCTGGAAGATGTCCGAGGCGCCGTGCCACGCGTCGCCCGTGAACACCGGCGAATGCATCGCGGCACCGAACCCTCCCTTGAGCGTGACCTTCACCACGTATTGAACGAGGACGACGGTCATGACGCCGTAGGCAGTCCGAAAGAATGTGCGGAGACGTTCCATTACGATTCCCCCGTGTGGGCGCCGAGCACGAGGACCGGCGTCGCGTTGTCGTGAAGGACGCGGTCGACGTACGTGAAGCCGAACTTCTTCGGGTCGCGCGCCAGTACCGCGAGGCGGCAGCCGTGCGCGAGCTGCGCGCGCTGGATGCCGAGCGGAACGCTGTCCGCCATTTCCAGCACGACGCGGTGACGCAGCGACGCCTGGTCGGCGAGCCCGGGCAGGCGCTCGAGCAGCGCCCGCGCGCCGGCGTTCATGTGATCCCGCGGATCAGACGACGCCTGGCCCTCATCGGGCCAGGTGGTGTGGTAGAACACCACCTCGTCGAAACCGAGCGCGCGCAGAGTCCGAAGCCCGCGTTCCGTCGCGCGGTGCTCCGGCACGTAGTCGCCGAACGGCACGAGCGCCGGTCCGGGCCCGCGCGCGAACAGCGTGCGCTCGAACATCGGCGCGAGAACGGTCACGTCGCGTCGCGTCGATGCCAGCTGGCCGTCGACGACGATCGCGTCACCGAAGTCGTACGCGTTCGGATCTCCCACGTGGAAGTAGTCCGCGACCTGCCCGTGCGCCCAGCCGAACGTGGACGGCGCGGTGCCGGTCCAACGCCCAACCTCGTCCATGAGCCGTACCCGCTCGATCGAAGAGACCGTTCCGGCCGAAACGAGCACGTGAAGCGCCCCGTACGGCCGAGCCACGCTCGCCGCGTACTCCGCGGCCCGACGCCCATCGGGCGTGGGCCGCCAAACCAAGAAAACCCTTGGCGATTCGTTCATGATTCCTCTTTGGAAGACTGCTTGGCGCCAGATCCATTCCCGGCGGCAAGGGGCGAAGGATACACGAAAATCGCCGTTCTGTCAATACAAAAGCACCCCGCCGGAGCGAGGTGTTTTTGTGTCTTCGGAGATGTCTGTAAGCCGAATTTTGTCTGCCCCGCTTGCGCGGAGGAGATGGCAATCTCTCTTGTCTCCGGATTGCTCCGGAGCTCTAGCGAACTACCAAACTTGTTCTTGCACCAGGAAGGGTTTGCCACGTCATCCCGTTACCGGGAGACGAACG
>DAISXX010000090.1:1604-4947 GCA_036825695.1 Patescibacteria group bacterium
GTCTCTGTGGTACTTTCCCTAGGCTTTGAGTCCGGAACCAAAGCGCGAATTGCTCCAACGCCTCGACCCCTGATTCGTATACCCGGCCGCCGTTAGCGGCTTCCTTTGTCATCGTGCCTTGCGACACGAAGGGTGTTCGGACTTTCCTCGCATTTCTTGCGAAACGCGTAGCCATCCGGCATCCCGAAGACCCGCCGATATTAGCAAAATTAGGCCGCGTTGTCAATCGGTCCGGCAATTGCTAAGATAAGCCCAATATGAAGCGTTCCGAACTTGTCTTCACGCTGGCGCTGGTCCCGCTCGACCTCCTCGCGCTCATGGCCGCCGGGGTCGCCGCGTTCTATGCGCGCTTCCATCCGCTGTTCACGAGCATCCGCCCGGTCATCTTCGATCTCACCATCCAGCGCTACGGCGGCGTATTGTTCCCGGTCGCGCTCGGATGGATCGCGGTATTCGCGCTGTCCGGACTGTACTCGACGCACCCGCGCCGGATCGCCACGGAACTCACGCGCGTGTTCCTCGCCTGTTCCACGGCCATGGCCGCGGTGCTCGGTACGCTGTTCTTCTCGCGCGTGCTGTTCGAATCGCGCTTCATCGCCATCGCCTCGTGGATCCTCGCGGTCGTGTTCGTCTCCGTCGCCCGCATCGCGATCCGCATGTTGCAGCGAACCATGCTTTCCTACGGCGTCGGCGCGCGGCGAATCGTGGTGGTCGGAGACAACAAGACGGCGTCCGCGCTCGTCTCATTTTTCCACCGCTTCCCGCGCCTCGGCCTCTCGGTGGTCACGCATGTCCCGCGCCTCGACGCCACGACGGCCAAGCGCATCCTCTCCTCCCATGAGAAGAACCGCATCGACGAGATCATCCTCGCGAACCCGGAAGCGAGCCGCGAGGAAGCGCTTGAGCTCCTGTCGTTTACGGATACGCACCAGATGGGATTCCGTTACAGCGCCGACCTCTTTGCCGCGACGGTCGGACGCACGGTCGTCCACACGTTCGCGGGCATACCGGTGATCGAGGTGGAAAAAACGCCGCTCGACGGTTGGGGCGCCATCTACAAGCGCACGTTCGACATCATCGCGTCGTCGATCCTGATCGTCGTCACGTCTCCGATCATGATCCTCGTCTCGATCGCGCTTTTCCTCGAGCAGCCGGGACGCGTGCTGTTCTCCCGCGATCCGGAAGGCAAGAAAACCAAACGCATCGGGCAGAACGGCAAGCCCTTCCACTACTTCAAGTTCCGCTCCATGGTGAAGGACGCGCACAAGTTCCGCTTCGACCCGGAGTTCATCCGGGCAAACGGCAATATGCGCGGCGGTTCCCCGCTGTTCAAGCTCCAAAACGACCCGCGTGTCACCCGCGTCGGCAAGGTGATCCGCAAGTTCCACCTCGACGAGCTCCCGGAATTCTTCCTCGTCTTCCTCGGACGCATGTCGCTCGTCGGCCCGCGCCCGCATCTTCCGGAAGAAGTGGCGCAGTACCTCCCCCACCAGCGCAAGGTCCTCACCATCAAGCCGGGCATCACCGGCCCGGCCCAAATCTCCGGTCGCGCGGATCTCGACTTCGAGGAGGAAGTGCGGCTCGACACCTACTACATCGAGCACTGGAGCCCGTGGCAGGACCTCATCATCCTCCTCAAGACCCCACTCGTCGCGGTACGCGGAAAAACCGTCTAGCAAACGCCCCATGCCCATCGGCATGGGATTTTGCATTCAGGGTTGGCGAATCACCCATGGGATGCTAGAGTGACCGCGTTAAACTCCCCAATGAAACTAGCCCTCGTACACGACTACCTGAAGCAGGACGGCGGCGCCGAGAAGGTGCTGGCCGTGCTTCAGGACGTGTGGCCGGAAGCGCCGACGTACGCGCTGTTTTTCGATCCGGAGCGCCTGCCCCAGTTCAAGGGAAAGGACGTTCGGACGTCGTTCCTCCAGAACGCGCCGCTCATCCAGTCGAAGTTCCAGTGGTACCTCACCCTTATGCCGACGGCCACCGAGCACTACGACCTCTCGGGCCACGACGTCATCGTGTCGTCGACGAGCGCGTTCGCGAAGGGCGTCATCACGCAGCCGGGCGCAACGCACATTTGCTACTGCCACACGCCGACGCGCTTCCTCTGGACGGACACGCTTTCCTACGTCGAGGAGCTGCGCATTCCGCGCGTCATCAAGATGATGCTGCCGCCCTTCCTTTCCCTGCTCCGCGTGTGGGACCGGCAGTCGGCCGACCGCGTGGACGTGTTCGTGGCGAACTCGAAGACCGTGCAGGAACGCATCAAGAAGTACTATAACCGCGACTCGGTGGTGATCCATCCGCCGGTCGACGTCGAACGGTTCGCGATCTCGAACGGACCGAAGGACTACTTCCTCGCCGGCGGCCGTCTCGTCGCGTACAAGCGATTCGACCTGATCGTCGACGCGTGCAACCGGACGGGACTCAAGCTCAAGATCTTCGGAACCGGCCCGGTCGAGAACGATTTGAAAAAGATGGCGAAGGGCAACGTCGAATTTCTCGGCCGCGTGTCGGACGCGGAACTCCCGGCGCTCTACGCGAACGCGAAGGCGTTCATCCATCCGCAGGAAGAAGACTTCGGCATCACCGCGGTCGAGAGCATGGCCGCCGGGCGACCGGTGATCGCGCTCAAGCAAGGCGGCGCGGTGGAGACCATCGTCGACGGCGTGACCGGCGAGCTGTTCGAGGAACAGAGCTGGGAGGAATTGGCCGACTACCTCATCCGATTCGACGACGCGAAGTACGATCCGGCCGTGATTCGGGCGCACGCGAAGCAGTTCGGCACCGAGCGTTTCAAGCTCGCCATGAAGGAACTGGTCGAAAAACAGTATGCGGATACTCACGGACGTCCGGCATCTCTCTGACAACCAAAAGACGGGCGTGGGGGAGTACACGAGCGAACTCCTTCGCGCCCTTTTTGCGATCGACCGCAAGAATGCGTATGAGCTGTTCTCGTCGGGATTAAAACGTCCGGCATCGGGAACCGAACGCATCGCGTCACATCTCCGGCTGCCGAACAAGCTCCTGAAACTCACCACTCTCGCCGCCAACTGGCCGAAGATCGACCACGTGGCGACGCGCCGACCCGACCTGCTCTGGCTCCCGAACCTGAACTTCACCGCGATCTCTGCGGATATCCGCTACGTTCTCACGATCCATGATCTTTCGTGGATCCACTTCCCCGAGTACTTCTCCCGCAAGATGCGTCTCTGGCACCGCGGGACGCGGCCGGCGAAACTCGTCGCGGACGCGGCGGCGATCCTCGTGCCGTCGACATCGACGAAGGAGGACGTCGTGCGCACGTTTGGGAAACCGGCCGAGCAGATCCATG
>DAISXX010000091.1:0-4927 GCA_036825695.1 Patescibacteria group bacterium
CGCGTCGAGCACGCGGCCGACGCACTGGTCGAGCGTCTCCATCGCCTTCACCGTGGCTTCCATTTTGCCCGTATGCGCCACCAGGTCCGGGTTCGCGTAATCCATCGCGATGAAGTCGTACGTGCCGGCCTGGACTTCCCTGACCACGCGGTCGGTGACCTCCCGGGCGCTCATCGCGGGCGCGAGGTCGTAACTCGCCACCGGCGGCGACGGAATGATGGCGCGATCCTCGCCCGGAAACGGCTGCTCGTACGTGCCGTTCAGGAAAAACGTGACGTGCGCGTACTTCTCGGTCTCGGCGATGTGCAGTTGCCTCAAACCCGCGTCGGAAATCGCCTTCGCGAGGCAGTGCTCGATCTTTTCCGGCGGGTACGCGACCTCGACCGGCAGCCCGGCCTCGAATTCGGCCATGGTGACGAAGCGCAGGTCGTTCACGGGCTGGCGCGGAAACTTGTCGAAGTCCGGAAGCACGAAGGCTCGGGTGAGCTCGCGCGCGCGGTCGGGACGGAAGTTGAAAAAAATGACCGCGTCATCGTCCTTGATGGTGGCGACCGGTGCGTCATTCTCCATCAGCGTCGTCGGAACGAACTGCTCGTCATACACCTCAAGCGCATAGCTCGCCTTGAGCGCGTCGGTGGCGGACGTTGCCTTCGTTCCCTCGCCCTTCACCATCGCGTTGTACGCCTTCTCCACGCGGTCCCACCGGTTGTCGCGGTCCATCGCGAAGTAGCGTCCGCTCATGGAGGCGATCTTCCCGACGCCGATTTCCGCCATCTTCGCCTCGAGCGTGGTGATGAAGTCGATGCCCGCGTTGTAGATGGTGTCACGCCCGTCGAGGATCGCGTGCACCGCGACGCGCTCGAGCCCGTTGTCCTTCGCGAGTTTCAACAGCGCGTGGCAATGCTCGTCCATGGCGTGGACGCGTCCGGCGCTCACGAGGCCGATGAGATGCAAGGTCGACGCGTTCTTCTTCGCGTGTTCCGCCGCGGCGAGCAGCGCGGGATTCGAAAAGAAATCGCCCGACGCGATGTCACGGTTGATGCGCGGGAACGTCTGGTAATACACGCGCCCCGCGCCGATGGCAAGGTGCCCCACCTCCGAGTTGCCCATCTCGCCCCACGAAAGCCCCACCTCTTCCCCGCTCGCGCGCAGCGTCATCGTCGGGTACGAGCGAATCATCGCCTCGAACCGAGGCATCTTCGCGCGGGTGACGGCGTTGCCGTCCGAATCCGGCGCGACGCCGAAGCCGTCGAGAATCATGAGGACGGCCGGACGTGGGCGGTTCTGGTCAGCCATAATGCTGGCATTGTAACGAATTTGACGGAAAGAAAAAAGCCCCGCCGAAGGCGTGGCTAGGCGCTTGCGCGCAGGGGGTCGTCGTCGGGCAGAAACCCGACGAGAAGGTCGGCACGGGCGTGGTCGCCGGCGCGTCGCAGGATCGGAACCAGCTCCCGAATCGCGAGCGCGTCGCGCGGACGCGGTCGAAGGACGTCCTCGAAGGACGCGCGGGCGGCCGCCTCGTCGCCGAGCGCGGCCTGGCACTTTCCGACGTTGTACGTCGCCTTATATTCGTATTCCGGTTCGCCGCGTTCCACCACGGCCCGAAACACGGTGATCGCCGCGTCATGCTCGTCGCTCGCCTGGAGCACCTTTCCGAGGCACATCAGCAACGACGAGCTCGGAAATCCGTTCTGCGCGGCAATCAGGTCCTCGAGGACCCCGCGCACGCGCGCGGCGTTATCTTTGATCAGCGGCTTGGCGTGTCGCCACGCAGGCTTCGCGATCAGAAGCTCCCACGGTTTGCACTCCCGAACGTAAATCTCGGGATGAAGTTCCCGAATCAGAAAGAGACTGACGGCATCCGCGACCGCCAACGTCGGCGGTTCCCTCTTCGGCATTTGGTCTCCGCTGCACGAAAAATCGCGGCAGGCGAAAAGCCTACCACGATCTTTGCCGGCGTCAAGACGCACGTGTTCACAGTCGCGACCGCTCCCATCGATCAGGAAACCTCCTCTTCGATTTCCATGAGCCGGTTGTACTTCGCGAGCCGCTCGGAACGCGAGAGCGAGCCGGTCTTGATGAACTCGGCGTTCACCGCGACCGCGAGGTCCGCGATGGTGGTGTCCGTCGTTTCGCCGGAACGGTGCGAAACGTTAATGGCGTACCCGTTCTGCTGCGCGAGCAGAATCGCGTCCATCGCCTCCGAAAGCGTGCCGATCTGGTTGACCTTGATGAGGATCGCGTTGGCGCAGTTCTGATCGATGCCGCGCCGCAGGCGTTCCGGGTTCGTGACGAAGAAATCGTCGCCGACGAGCACCATGTCCGTTCCCATCCGATCGGTCAGTTTCTGCCACCCCTCCCAGTCGTCCTCCGCGAGCCCGTCCTCGATGGAAAGAATCGGATACTTCTTCGCCCATGCCTCCCACATCGCGATCATCTGGTCGGATGTGAGGGTTTTCTTATCGACCTTCAGCGCGTACGTCTTTGTCTTCGCGTCATAAAACTCCGAGCTTGCCGGATCCATGGCGAGCGCCACGTCCGTGCCCGGCTTGTATCCCGCGTCGACGATCGCCCGCACGATGGCCTTGAACGCGTCCTCGTTCTTCTTGAACGGAACCGCGTAGCCGCCTTCGTCGCCTTTGAGCGTGGAATACCCCTCCGACCTCAACAGGCGGCCGAGCGCGTGGAATACTTCCGCGCCACAGCGGACGCGCTCGCGGAACTTCTTCTGGAGCGGAACGATCATGAACTCCTGCATGTCCAAAATCCACCCGGCGTGCGCCCCGCCGTTCAGGATGTTCATCGTGGGAATCGGAAGACGATATTTGGTATCCGGCAAACCGTACGCGCGGCGGATCCAGGCGTAGAGCGGCATCTTTTTCGCGCGGGCGGCGGCATGCGCGGTCGCGAGCGAGACGCCAAGGACGGCATTCGCGCCAAGCTTCGACTTGTTCGCCGTGCCGTCGAGAAAAATCATGCGCGAGTCAACCTCGCGCTGGCGCGTGGCGTCCATGCCGACGACCGCGTTCGCGATCGTGACGTTCACGTGCTTCACGGCCTTGAGCACGCCCTTCCCCCCGTAACGCTTCGAATCGCCGTCGCGCAGCTCGAGGGCTTCGTGACTCCCGGTCGACGCGCCCGACGGCACCGAAGCCGAACCGCTCACGCCGTTTTTCAAAAGCACGGTTACCTCCAGCGTGGGGTTTCCGCGCGAATCAAGGATCTCGTGGGCGTGAATCGACTCGATGGCGTTGGACATACTATTTGTTGAGCTTTTCCTTAAGGACGCCGGACATCCGCGACAGCTTCGTCGTGATGAGCACCACCGCCACGGTGATCACCGTCGCGTACGAAAATTTCGCGACCAACCCGCCCGCCTCCGGGAGGATGGTCGCGAACAGCCCCTGGATCGCCTCGTTCCAGGCGAGACCCGCGACGAAGCCGAAGCCGGCCGTCACGAGCGTCGTCATCTTTTCGATCAGTTCGAGCTTCAGCGAGTTGTCCTTCATACGGCAAGGCTATCCTTCTAGAGATTCAATTCCGGGCATCTTCTCGCCGGCCAAAAATTCGAGCATCGCTCCCCCGCCGGTCGAAAGCAGCGTGTATCGGTCGGCCACGCCCGCGTTCTCCACCACCGGGATGGTGTCGCCGCCGCCGACCACGGTGACCGCGGTCTTCGAGCGCGACGCGATGGCGTGCGCCATTCCGTACGAACCGGCCGCGAACGCCTCCACCTCGGTGTAGCCGAACGGGCCGTTCCAGACGATCATCTTCGCGTGCTTAAGCTCGGCCACATAACGCGCGAGCGTCTCGGGCCCGATATCCACGATGCGGTCGGACTTTTTCACGTCGGCCACGGCGACGACGCGGTGCGCGGCGTCCTTGCGCAAGCTCTTCGCGACCACGAGGTCGGTCGGCAGCCAAATTTTGGCTTCCCATTTTTTCAAAAGCGCCCGCGCGTCGTCGACGCCTTCCGCGTCATACGCCGATTTGCCCACGTCGATGCCCTGTGCCACGAAAAACGCGTGCGCCAACGCGCCGCCGACGAGGACACGGTCCGCGTCCGGCAGCAACCGCTTCATCACCGGCAGCTTATCTTTCATCTTGAGGCCGCCCATGCACAGCGCGAACGGGTGCTTCGGATGCGTGACGACCTTCTCGAGCACGTCGGTCTCCCGCACCACGAGCGGCCCGGCGTAGCTCGGGAGCTCGGACGTGATGGCGTCCACGGAAGCGTGCGCGCGGTGCGACACGGCGAACGCGTCATTCATGTAGAGGTCGCCGAGCTGCGCGAGCGCGCGCGCAAGCGTGGTGGAGTTGCGCTCCTCGCCCGCGTCGAAGCGGATGTTCTCGAGCATCACCACGTCGCCGTCGCGCATCTGCCGCACGAGGCGCTGCGCCGATTCGCCGGCCACGTCGTGCGCGAGCTTCACGTCCGTCACGAGCAGTTCCGAAAGGCGCTTCGCGACCGGGCGGAGCGAGTACGCGCTGATGCGCTTCCCGTCCGGACGGCCGAGGTGGGAGACCACGATCACCTTCGCCCCGCGCTGGCGGAGCCACTCGATATCCACCGCCGCGCGGGCGATCTTCCCGTGCGGGCCGTCCACCGCGCGCCCCTTTTCCACAGGCACGTTGCCGTCAATCCGAAGCAACACCCGCTTGCCGGAAAGGTCCACACCATTGCGCAACGTCTTCAGGCGCATAACGAGGGGATTGTAGCACAAATAGAAAACGCCCGGGAGGGCGAGAGAACTCACCCGCGCGGGCGGAGGTTGGGGCGGGTCTTCGGGGCGCCCTCGGGCAGGGCGTTGCCGTCCTCGCCCTGCCAGGGGAAGACGCGAAGCGTCCAGTCCGAATCCGGACGGAACGGCACGAGCCCCAGTTGCTCGATGTCGCGCAGAACCATGTCCCACGCGTAGTCGAAGTG
>DAISXX010000092.1:0-4880 GCA_036825695.1 Patescibacteria group bacterium
CCGTCGCGCACCACCATCGCGGGATGTTCGGAAACGAGAAGATGGGCTGGCGCGAGCGCATGCGCAACCGCAAGGGAAAGTCGTCGACGCGCAACTGGTATTCCACGCGCAACCACGTGCTGCTGCTCGCGAAGAACGAGCCGTTCTGGAGCGGACTGCTCGCGCTGCCGTCCATCGCGTGGTTCGAGTTGCGCCGGTTCGTCTACGTATGCCTCTTCGAGCCGGGTTCGCTCTCCGCGTACTGGGCCGCCGTCGGTCTGTTTCCACGCATGCTCAAAAAGCGTTTCCATCGCACTCAACGACTCAACGACTCTGTCACTCAGCCACTCGTATGATCCCCGACATCTCCGTCATCATCGTCGGGTACAAGAACGCCCGGCTCGTCCGGCAGACGCTCAAGGGAATCCGTCGCGTGTCCCCGGCGTTGTCGTACGAGATTCTTTTGGTCGAAAACGATCCGAGCGGGGCGACCGCGGACATGGCCCGCGAGTTTCCGGAAGTCACGGTGATCGGCGACCGGAAGAACCTCGGGTTCGGCGGCGGGATGAACCTCGGGATTCAGGCCGCGCGCGGACGCTACCTCCTCGTGTTCAATCCGGACGTGATCGTGCTTCCGGGCGCGTTTGAGGAACTCGTCGCGTATCTAGACCAGCATCCCGACGTCGGCATCGTCGGGCCGCAGCTGAGGAATCCGGACGGAACCCTCCAGTACAGCTGCTACCGATTCATGGAACCGAAGACGGTGTTGTATCGCCGCCTGCCGTTCGTGCGCAGGCTTTCGTTCGTGAAGCGGCATTTGGACGCATACGTTCTGGCCGACTGGGACCACACGGAGACGCGCAACGTCGATTATCTTTTGGGCGCGTCGATGTTGGTTCGCCGCGAGGCGCTCGATCAGGTCGGCGGGTTCGACCCGGCCTACTTCATGTATTTCGAGGACCAGGACCTGTGCCGACGCTTTTGGAAGGCCGGCTGGAAGGTCGTCTATCATCCGAAGGCGCGGCTCATCCATTATCATCGCCGCGAAACCGCGGACGGAAATTTCCTGCAGCAGCTGTGCCATCGGCTGACGCGCATCCAAATGCAAAGTGCGGTATACTATTTCCGTAAGTACCGAGGAGAACCGAATCCGAGAACTTCCAAGACGTAACGTTCACGCTCCAAATTTGGAACTTGGAACTTGGAATTTGGATCTTTCAACCAGCATGTCGCACTCCATCAATTTCTTGCACCGCGCCGAAGAGCCTGAACGCCACCGCGCCCACGCGCGTCGGCGCGTTTTTCGTGCCGTCCTTTTGGCGCTCTGTGCCGTCGGCGTCCTTTGGGTTCTGTCCGTGCTGTTCGCGTCCGGCGTCGTGGTCTCGGCCGCGCTCGACGGCAAGGATTCGCTCGAGCGGGCGCGCGCGAGCGCGATGGGGCTCGATTTCGACGCGGCCGCGTCGGAGCTCGGGGAGGCCGACGGCCACTTCGCGACGGCCGAGGGAGGGTTTTCCATTTTGCGTACCATGCGGTTCCTTCCGTGGGTATCTTCGCAGGTGGTCGCGGCGGACGCGATGCTGGTCAGCGGACGCGACGTGATCGAGGCGCTCCGATCCGTGGTCAGCCTTGGCGGCGAGCTCGTCCGTCTCACCGGATTTTCCGAAGGGGAGATCCGGGCCATGGCGGACGGCACCTCGCCGGCGGTCACGTTCGACGACCTCTCGAGCGACACCAAGCGCGCCGTTTTGCAGCGCCTCGCCTCGAGTTCCGGGGACTTGCAATTGCTCGCGGCGCGCATCGCGGTGGCGCGCGCGGAGCTCTCGGAGGCGGGAGAAACCAGCGTTGGCGGCCCCATTGCCGCCGCGCTCGCGCCGTTCGACAAACGGCTCGCGGACGCGCAGGAAACCATTCGAACGTTGTCGGTTGCCGCGGAACTGCTTCCTGAGTTCGCCGGTCTTGGACGGGAACGAACGCATCTCATCCTGTTCATGAACAACGCGGAGCTCCGTCCGGGGGGCGGGTTCATCGGTACCTACGGCGTGCTCAAAACCAAGGACGGCGACATCACCGAGCTTGAGACGCGCGATTCCTACGCGCTCGACAACCCGGCCGACGCGTCGGCGCTCGAACGCGCCCCGGCCCCGCTGCGCGCGTATAACGCCGCGACCGCCTGGTTCTTCCGCGACGCCAACTGGTCGCCGGATTTCTTGGCGAGCGCGACGACCGCGATGCGCCTGTATGATCAGGAGATCGCCACCATCCCGATGGAGACGCGCGCCGCCGCCGGGCTCGAGGCCGCCGACTTCGACGGCGTCATCGGCGTGACCCCGACGTTCTTGCAGGCGCTTCTGCGTCTGACCGGTCCCCTGACCGTCGGCGGGCAGACGTTCGACGCGGACAACGTCACGGACAAGCTGGAATACCAGGTGGAGGTTGGGTACGCGGGGCAGGGCATTCCGGAAGCGCAGCGCAAGGACGCGGTCGCGGACCTCGTGAACGCGATCAAGTCGCGGCTCTTCTCGCTCCCGCTTTCGGAGTGGGGCGCCGTGGTGCAGGCGACGCGCGACGCGTTCGTCGGCAAGCAGCTGGTGGTCGCGAGCACGGACGCGGATACGGAGAAGCTGATCGCGGCCGTGGGCTGGGGCGGAATCGTCGGACCGCGCGAGGGCGACACGCAGATGCTCGTCGACGCGAACCTCGCGAGCCTGAAGACCGACCCGAAGGTGTCGCGCGCGGTCACGTACGAGATTTTCCAGAACACGAGCGGCCAGTACGTCGGCCGGACGAGCGTCCGCTACGCGCACACCGGGAGTTTCGATTGGAAGACCACCCGTTACCGCACCTACGCGCAGCTGTACGTCCCGGCCGGGTCGGAGCTCGTGCGCGTGACCGGGGCGGAAGGCGCGGCGGCCGCGGCGGAAGAGCTTGGGCTGACCGCGTTCGGCGCGTTCGTCGTCATCGAGCCGGGCGAAAGCAAGGTTCTGTCCTTCGAGTACGCGCTGGCCGATTCGGTGGTCCGGCAGATCGAGAGCGGGACGTACTCCCTCGCGTTTTTGAAGCAGGTCGGAGCCCAGGACCACGAGTTGACTCTGGACCTCGATTTTGGTAAGAATGTGACGTCCGCATCGGTGCCGGAGGACGCAAACGAGTGGGGTGACGACGCATACCGGCTTCACGCGAAGCTGAGCCAGGACCTGGAGTATACGGTTGGATTGTAGGCGTATGTTTTCGAAAAAAATCGCGATTGACCTTGGAACGACCACCGTGCTCGTCTACGTGCCGAAGCGCGGTATTATTATTCACGAGCCGTCGGTCGTTGCCGTCTCGTACGCCGACAAGAAGGTGCTCGCGGTGGGCAAGGAGGCGAAGGACATGCTCGGCCGCACGCCGGACACCATCGTCGCGCGCCGTCCGCTCAAGGACGGCGTCATCGCCGACTACCGTACCACCGAGGCGATGCTGCGCTACTTCATCAACAAGGCGCTCGGCGGCGTGCGCCTGTTCCGCCCGGACGTGATGGTCGCGGTTCCGGGAGGCATCACCTCCACGGAGCGCCGCGCGGTCATCGACGCCACGCTCGCGGCCGGCGCGAAGGCGGCGTACATCATCAAGGAACCGATCGTCGCTGCCATCGGCGCGAACATCCCGATCGGCTCGCCGAGCGGCCACATGATCATCGACATCGGCGGCGGCACCTCCGAGATGGCCGTCATCTCGCTCGGCGGCATCGTGGCGTCGGAATCGGTGCGCATCGGCGGCGTGAAGCTCGACGCGGCGATTTCCGAATACATCCGCCGCAAGTACAGCCTCGCGGTAGGCGAGCGCACGGCCGAGGACATCAAGATCCAGATCGGCTCGGCCATGTACATGCCGGACAAGCTCACCATGGAGGTGAAGGGCCGCGACATGATCACCGGGCTCCCGAAGATCGTCGAGGTTACCTCCGACGACGTCACCACCGCCATCCAGCACGAGCTCGACGGCATCATCGCCACGGTGAAGGAGGTGTTGAACAAGACCCCGCCGGAGCTGTCGGCCGACGTGATGGACAAGGGCATCATGCTTTCGGGCGGATCAAGCCAGCTGCGCAACCTCGATACGCTCATCGCCGAGGCAACCGGCGTCCCGACGTTCGTCGCCGAAGACCCGCAGATGTGCGTCGCGAAGGGAACGGGCATCGCGCTTGAGAACCTCGAAGCCTACAAACGAAGCATTTTCACCTCGTAATATGAAGACTTACGCGATCGACGCCTCGTCCGCCGAAAAGGAGAACCGCTCGGGCGTGGAATGGTACGCGTATTACCTCATCGAGGCCATGAAACGCCAGACGCTTGGCGCGGACGAGCGTCTGGTTTTCTATTCCCCGAAGACCGTGAAGTGGCCGTTGCCGTTCGCGTGGATGAAGGCGCGCGTGTCGATCGAGATGCTGCGGAGGAAACCGGACGTGCTGCTCGTGCCGGCGCAGGGGTTGCCGCTGTTCGGGAAACGCGCGGCCGTGGTGCACGACGTCGGCTGGCGGCGCGTTCCGGGCGTGTACGAGCCGGCGGCGCGACGTCGGCTGGAGAAGGAGACGCGTCGCGCGGTGAAGAAGGCACGCGTGCTGTTCGCGGTCTCCGAGTTCACGAAGCGCGAGCTCGTCGAGACGTTCCGCGTGAGCGCCGACCGCGTGGTCGTGGCACCGAACGCGGTCAACCCGGCGGTGTTCCGCACGCTCGACGAATCGACGGTCGCGCCGATTTTGCAGCGATATCGTTTGAGTCGCCATTACTTCCTCTACGTCGGACGCATGGACGCGAAGAAGAACGTGAAGACGCTCATCCGCGCGTTCGAGCTGTTCAAGAAGGACCGCGGCCTCGGCGACCCGTTCGAGCTCGTGCTCGTGGGCTCGAAGGGGTATGGCT
>DAISXX010000093.1:0-4821 GCA_036825695.1 Patescibacteria group bacterium
GAAGGGGCCGCGCCATTTCGCGCGGGTTGTTCGATAAGCGTCGTCCCGCCTCGTTCCAAAAAAATGACACGGAGTGAGGCTCCGTGTCCGTTCATGCCTTGGGTTTGTGGAACCAGGGGCTCTTGGCCTCCTGGTCTTCCAGCAGCCGGATTCCGGTCAGGGCGGGATCGCAGCCGGGGTTGTACCACACGGCGATGTTGGTCCACTCCCCATACACGGGCGCGGGGTGCCCACCGCATACCGCCTGTCCGTTCGACGCCCGGGGGAAGTACTCCTCGAGCTGCGAAATCTGCATCCCCCCAACGAGGTCCGCCGGGATGGCTTGCGTGGGGGCGAACCCGCGGGCGAGGGCGACATCCCTGTCCGCCCTCCACCGGGCGAGGACGACGTCGACCTTCTGGCCGGCATTGGCCACCATGAGGACGCCCTCCATGAGGACGAAGTACCCCGCCCCCACGCGGCTGTTCCATGCCTGCTCGGCCAAGGCTTCCGCGGTCAGCTCGGGGGTGTCGGCGACATTGCCCTGCAAAGCGAATCGCATTCCTTCCATCTGTATCTCCCTTCGTACGTTTCTTGTTTTCCCTTCGTGTTGGGAGCGACGATACTCTCATAATTTACAGGGTTTGTCAATGGTTCTCCGCATATGTGTATCTTCTGCAAAATCGTCGCGGGCGAGGCGCCGTGCCACAAGGTTTGGGAGGATGAGAAGCATCTCGCGTTTCTCACGATCTTTCCGAACACGTCCGGCGCGACCGTCGTGATCACGAAGGGGCATAACCCGAGCTACGCGTTCGACAACGACGACGCCACGCTTTCGGGGATCGTGCTCGCGGCGAAGGCCGTCGCGAAAAAAATCGACGCCGCGTTCGATGACGTCGGCCGCACGGGCATGGTCTTCGAGGGATTCGGTGTCGACCACTTGCACGCGAAGCTGTTCCCGATGCATGGCACGAAGTCGGACGAATGGAAGCAGCGCAAGTCGAACGTCGACAAATTTTTCGAGGCGTACGAGGGTTATCTGTCGTCGCACGATCACAAGCGCGGCGACGACGCGGAGCTCGCGGAGATCGCCGGCCGCATTCGTGCCGCATAAAATAAAGAGCGCATTTTTTATTTGACAGACGTTCAAAAAACGCGTACGATCCGTTCAACGCTATGAACCGCAACCTGATCGCAATCTCCGTGCATCATCACGCGAAGCTCCCGTCCGGGACTCTCGCGTGCGTTGCGGTTGGACGCGGCCTGTAAAGCCGCGCGCCACCTCGAAACGCAGACAAGAGCCCCAAACGGGGCTCTTTCTGGTTTACGGTCGCCTCACTGGACCATTCTGGCCTGGTGGAAGCGTTGTGAGCCGCTTCAACGGAGAGTCCGCATGTCTCGTTCCTTCTCGATCCGTCCCGTTCGCGCGGAAGATATTGAAATTCTGATCGCGCTCTACGTCGCCTGCTTCCGCGAGCCGCCGTGGCTCGAGGTGTTCGCGCCCGAGGAGGTTCGTGCCGACTTCGACGCGATCCTGTCGTGGCCCGAGGCCATCTTTCTCGTCGCCGTCGACGACCTGGGCGCGGTGATCGGCGCCGGGATCGGGTTCGGCGTCTGCCGCAAGGCAGACGTGTGCCGCCTGCTTCCGGACGCGTCCATGCGCCAGTCGTTCTACGTCGCCGAGCTGTTCGTCGACCCGTCCTCGCGCACGCGCGGGGTCTGCCGTTCGCTGACCGCCGGCCTTATCGATCGTGCGGCGGCGGCCGGGTTCCTCGCCCTCTCGGTGCGCACGTCCGTCGACCAGCTCGCCATCCGACACCTGTTCGTCGGCACGCTCGGCTACCGCGAGGTCGCGACCGAGGAAGTCCTCTCGCGCAAGCTCGTCGACGGACGGATCGTCGATGTCCCGGACACGCGCGTCGTCATGGCCGGGGAGATCCGTTCGGGTTCTTAGTCACGGGGGAGCGGGCGCTCCGCTCCCCAATTTTTTACACTATGCAAGGCACGCTCTCCATTCTTGAGGAACTCATTCGCATTCCGTCGTACGTCGGGAACGGGTGCGACGAGGTGCGGATCGCGGACGCGATCGTGGCGCGGCTTTCGGGTTTGCCGGAACGCTGGCGCGTGACGGAACAGGCGGTCGAGGGGAACCGGCGCAACGTGTACGTCTCAAACGGCGACGATCCCGAAATCCTGCTCACCGCCCACCTCGACACCGTGCCGCCGAGCGACGCGTGGATTCGCGACCCGTTCGTGCCGACGCGGGAGGGAACCCGCCTCTATGGGCTCGGCGCCGTGGACATGAAGGCCGGCGCGGCCGCGATCTTGTCGGCGCTCGAACGGAACGCGGACACGGGCAAGAAGATCGCCGCGCTGTTTTACGTCGGCGAGGAATATGACTTTTGCGGCATGCGCGCGTTCGCGGCGCAGGCCACGATCGCGCCGAGGCTCATCGTGAATCCGGAACCGACCGACCTGCTGGTCTATCGTGGATGCCGCGGCGTGCTCGAGGTGAGGTTCTCGGTCGAAGGCCGCGCGGCGCACGCCGCGATGGGGCGCGACGGCGTGAACGCGATCACGGTGACGGCGCGCGCGGTCGAAGATCTCACGCGAACGCTCGCGGCGCTTCCCGACGAGGGGCTCGGCGTCTCAACCGTGAACCTCGCGTGGCTGCGCGGCGGGCTTCCGACGAACGGGGAAGTGATCGCGGCCGGGAACGTGGTTCCTCCGTTCGCGGAAGCCGTGGTTGAGGTTCGCGTCGCGAACCTCGGCGCGAACGACGCGTTCGTCCGATCGGTCCTCGCCGGTTCGATCGAGCGCGACGGGGCGAGACTGGCGTCCTTCGCGACCGCGTTTCAAGTTGGCCCGATGATCGGCCCGTCCGCCGGTCGCACGTCATTCGACCTGTTCCAAAACGGCGACCCGAAGGCCACCGGCTACTTCGACACGCAGCTGTTCGTCGCGGCAAGGGGCGGCGCGCCGATCGTGTGCGGGCCGGGCCCGTCGACCGTTGCGCACCAGGCCGACGAATATGTCGAACTCGCGGACCTGGAACGGCTGGACGAGGCCCTTGGCGAGCTGTTTTAGTTTCTTGCCTCAACCTCGCCAAACGGCTATCATGTCCGCACATGATTACCACCATTTTGTTGTTTCTCGTCATCCTGTCCGCCCTCGTATTCGTTCATGAATTCGGGCATTTTATTGTGGCCAAGAAGTCCGGCATGAAGGTGGAGGAATTCGGGTTCGGGTTCCCGCCGCGGGCGTTTGCCATTCGCAAGGGCGACACCGAATATTCCGTCAACTGGATCCCGCTCGGCGGGTTCGTGCGCATTAAGGGCGAGTCGGGCGATACCCGTAACGAGTCGGACAGCTTTTCCGCGAAGCCGAAGTGGAAGCGGTTCCTCGTGCTGATCGCGGGCGTGGCCATGAACTTTTTGCTCGCGGCGGTTCTGTTGTCCGCCGGATTCATGGTCGGCCTCCCGACGTCCATCGAGGGGGAGCTTCCGAAGAACGCGACCGTGGCCGAGGCACAGCTCCAGGTGGTAACGGTCGCGAATGATTCCCCGGCCGCGCGCGCGGGCGTGACGGCGGGCGACGAGCTCGTGTCGATGGACGGCGCCGTGTTCGACACGGCCGAACTGGCGCGCGACTACATCCGCGCGAACGGCGACGTCGGCATCGTCACGGTGGTGAAGAAGCAGGATGACGCGTTCGTAACCGTGACGCTCACGTCCGAGGATCTCACCGGCGCGGCCGGCGTGCACGGCGTCGGGCTCGGCCTCGTGAAGACGGGGCTCGTGTCGTTCTCGTTCTTCCCGGCGATCGGCCACGGGTTCACCGCGGCCACGTCGTACACCGTCGAGGTCGTGCGTTCGTTCGCCGACCTCATCAAGAATCTCGTCGTGACGCAGAGCGTGTCCGTCGACCTCTCTGGCCCGGTCGGCATCGCGGTGATGACGGGACAAGCCGCTGACCTCGGCATCGTCTATCTGCTCCAGTTCGCCGCGCTCCTGTCCGTGAACCTCGCGGTGGTGAACGTCCTTCCGTTCCCGGCGCTCGACGGCGGGCGCATCCTGTTTCTCCTCATCGAGGCGATCCGACGCAAGCCCGCGAACCACCAGGTGGAGGCCATCGTCCATAACGTCGGGTTCGCCCTGCTCATGACGCTCGTCCTCCTCGTGACGTACCGCGACTTCGTGAAGTTCGGCGGACAGATGTGGGGAGCCGTGAAGCATTTGGTCGGCGCCTAATCGTTTCTATGAAAGACCAGTTCGAACAACTGAAGGCCGACGTGCTCGCCGCGGTCGGGAAGGCCGCGGATCCGGAAACCCTCGCGACGCTGCGACAGGAGTTTTTGGGTCGCAAGGGTCGGCTCGCGGACCTGATGAAACAGATGGGCACGCTCGTCGACGAGGAACGCAAGCTCGCGGGTTCGGTCGCGAACGAGGTGAAGGGCGCCATCGAGGCCGCGTTCGGCGAGGCGGAAGGGAAGGCGGCCGCGGCGAGCGGGGCGCAGGCCGCGCAGAAGGAATGGATCGACGTGACGCAGCCCGCGGTTCCGCCGACGGGTCGCGGGCATCTCCATCCCGTGACGCAGGTTCAGGAAGACCTTGAGGATCTGTTTTCGTCGATGGGATTCGTGATCGCGGACGGTCCGGAGATGGAGAGCGAATTTTACAATTTCACCGCGCTCAACATCCCGGCCACGCATCCGGCGCGCGACATGCAGGATACGTTTTACGTGAAGGGCCGCAAGGAGACGCTCATGCGCACGCACACCTCGCCGGTGCAGGTTCGCGGCATGCGGCGCTACGGCGTGCCGCTGCGCATGGTCGCGCCGGG
>DAISXX010000094.1:0-4792 GCA_036825695.1 Patescibacteria group bacterium
GCCGAAGCGAAGGTGGAAGCGCGGCGGGCTGCGGACCAGGCGGAATCGGAGCGCGCGCGGGCGGAGAAGGAAGCCGCGCTTGAGCGGTCGCGCCCGGAGTTCGGCCGGCTTTCGGATTCGGAAAAGAACATGAGCCGCCAATACGAGGCGTTGCTCGCGGCGATGGGCGGCGAGCCGCAGCTTGAGACGTTCGTGGACGTCGGCGGCGCGGAACGTCGGTTCACGGACAAGCGCCGCGAGGAATTGCTCTCGGAGGAGTACGCGAAGGAACGGGAAGAGAAGCCCGAGCTCGCGTTCGGCGACCTGCTCGAGCGGTTCATGCAAGCCGAGCTCTCGCGCCAGGACTGGTTCGGCGCGAAGTTCGTGCGCGTGACCAAGTATGACGACTACGTGAACGGGGTGGATGGCGTCCTCGAATGGCCGGGAGACACGCCGGAAACGTCGGTGCGCCTCGCCGTCGATTTCACGGTCGCGGAAAGCGAACTGGTTCTGAGCAAGAAGATCGCGAAGCTTCAGCGCGGCGCGCGCGTTTCGTATTTTCGCTCGTCGGTTCCGGGCGCGCGCGGGCGAACCCGGGACCTGTCGCTGTACGACGTGCCGATGGTGATTCTGGGCGTCGACCGGGCGATGCTCCGCCAAACCCTCGACGAAACCAAGGGCGACGCGGAGAAGTTGGCCGAGCATCCCATTCGCGCGCTGATGGTGGAGCAGGCCGCGGCACAGGTGGGACCGCAAGTGCGCGAGCTCGCCGCGCGGCTCGTCGGAAACGTGGTGGGAAGCCGGCATGCGGTAGACGGGCGCGTGCGCGCCGCTGCCGACGCGTACCTCGCGGCCATCAAGGCCGACCGTTCGTTTACGAAAGACGTCTCCGCGGTGGCGGAGACGTTCTCGGGAATATCGGCGGAGGAGCTCGGCCGCGCCTTTCAGAGCAAGGAACAAGGATCGCGCCTATTTCAGTTGTTGAACGTGTACCGGCAGCTCGATGAGCAGCGCGGACGCATCAAGGACGAGTACGCTGCTGCGAAGCGATGGGCCGGAGCCTCCCGCACGCACGACCGGCTGTCAGGAGCTTCCGCCGTCTTCAGCCGCCTGTTCGAGTTTCCTCAACAGCTCTTCCTCGGCTTTTTGCGCGGCGGCCTCCTGCGAGCGCGCGGCGGCGAGGGCTTCTTGAGAGGAACCGTTTAATTCCGGAGTCGGTTTGAAGTACTGTTCAGGCATAGTCGTTTGCGTTCGCCTTGTGTTTGGTAAATTGAGGAGATAGACTATTTTCGTATGGATGTATATAACCACGCGCAAGAACAATCGTCACGTTCGCCGGAGCGGCCGGGAACGCGGGAGGGGTCAAAAGAGTTGGCTCGTAAGCTGTATGAAAAGATCGTGAATGGATTTGTCCGCCAGGGCGCGACCATGCATGAGAACGTCAATGACGTATATCGGGCGTTTCCCGGGAATCGCATGATCGTCCGGCGTGATCACCCGCAACGGATTGAAGAGACGTTGCTGCGCGGCGAGGAATTGCCGATTTCTCTTGACGCTAAGGTCGGGGCAGCCTATCCGAACGCGGTCGCGTGGTCTTCTTATGACGGTTTGCGCGGCCTTGAGAACGCGTTTACCGAAGGATTCGGACATGTCGCGGGTCTCGTTGCGGTCGTTGGTTTCCAACCAAACGACCAGATGCGCGTTCGCGATGTGGAGGATTTGTCTGGAGGCCTGACGGGCGTGGATCGGTCGTTGATTCGCTGCGTCGCGGGGATGGTGTCGCCGGACGATTTGCGTTTTCTCGTGCTTCGGCTTCCGGCCGATCGTTTTCCCATCGAGCAGATGACTTCGACGGAATATGAGGCGTTTGAAGAGTGGAACGAACAGCCGAGGAAGGGCGAACCAATGTATATCTTTCGTGGGCTCACGTTCGAGCGCTACGAAAATCCGGCAATGGCCGCCGCGGCAAAATAAAAAAGCCGGCCGTGTGCACGGGCGGCTTACGCGACGGTCTGTTGGCATTCGAGGCAACGAATCGCCCCAACTTGGGCCTCAAGACGTCGTTCTGGGATCGGTTCGCCGCAGTCGTCGCAGATCCCGTACGTTCCTTGCTCGATCTTCTGAAGGGCGCGACGGATGTAGGGGACGCTTACGTCGAGCTTCATCCGCAGATGGATCGGCGGCTCCTCCATGGCCGGCCATTCCACGAGATATCGGTGCAACTTTTCCTCAAGGACCGCCCGCTTCCGGGCGATCGACGCCTCGGTAAGCATGCGTGACTCCTCAGAAGAAGTCCGATCTTTTCATTGTTTTGACTTTTTGTCAAGCCGTTGACCCCCCCATCAATCATTGCTTGTTAACGACCCTCTGCTAAAATCACGTTGAACTCAGGATCGTGTATCGCGGTTCGTAATCGATTGCTATGCTTAAACCAAGACAGCCGGACACTCTTCCGACCTTCAAACAGCCACGCAAGGGGTATGGCGAGGTCGTGGAGCTTCCAAGGCCGGTCGATGCTGCCGATCCTCGCCTTGTCGAACAGATGATTCGGCAGGCCGCCGCCGAGATCATTGCCCAGCGCGGGAATGTGATGAGCGTCTCGCTGGACAACGCGAAACTGAACGATATCCTGCTTCGCTCGGCCATGCGCTTTCCGGGCGCGATTCAGGACGATCCGAAAAAATTTCGAGACGTTCTGGCGCGCATCGTCGCTGCGTCCGACAACATCCTTGAGGCCACCGGCGATTACAAGGGTCGGCGCGAATTTGAGACGAGTTTGGAAATGGCTTCGCTGAGCGCCTATCAGCTCGCGAGGTTCGTCCGGGAGAGCCGAAGGAAGAATCCCGAATGGCGGTTCGGAACGTCGGTTTGGATGGACGTGTTCTACGGGTTCGACCTGCTGCGCGCCTGGCCGGTTTGGGTTCCGGAGAAAAACCAGCTCGACATTTTTATCAGCGCGTATCAGGCCAAGGCGAAAGGACCGGGCGGCGGATTGGAGGCGTCGGAGGTGCACGATCTCGTGACGCGCTACGAGCCCAATAAGGAACGCGCGAAAACGGAACTTGCATTCGATCCCGAATGGATCCAGCGGCAGGCCATTGAGGAGATGGGCCCGCTCGGGCAGGACGGCCTTGATCGCGCCATGCGCGACCTCGACCGGGCGCGACGGCTGCTCGGCTCGCTGACGGAGAACCCGAAGACGGCGTACGAACACTGGCGTGCGGCGCACGTCCGTTCCCGGCTCGCCGACCAGTTTGCGAGCGCGCTCGGCATGGAATCCGCGCCCAGCCCATTGGTGCGGCAGCGCGGATCCGAAGTCAGCTTGCAGTTTTTGGTGGATACCCGGCGCGGAACGGAAGTCCTTAAGGAAGAAGACGCGCGTAACTATGGAAAGGCGGCATAACCAATACTTGACAATGCGCCCCGCTATGACTAGTGTTGACACCTCTCGCGTGGGAGCGGACATGGAACAAGTGACCAGGGAACTGGTGGCCGCGTTCGGCATGGGCTCGATCGGCGCGCCGACCGTCGGCGAAGGCGACGCGGAGAGTCGGGCCGGCGAGGACGGACTCGGCGCGACGGAGTCGATCGCGCAATACGTGCGCGCGGCGCACGCATTGTCCTTGGTTGACGCCTCGCACCCCGAGCTTGGCATTCGTTCCGCGATGGAGCGGATCGTCGACGAGATTCGCGGCACGGGCGACGTCGCGGCGGCCCTCGCGTGCATCGACAACCTTCTCCTCCAGGCCAAGCCGTACCTTCCCGCGTAAGAATCACGTCCCGCCAGGCTTCGTTGCCTGGCGGCTTTTTTTTGTAAAAAATCCCGAACGAGTCGGGATCAGCGGGAACGCGCGAGCGCGGTGGCGAGGTGGCGCTTGAAGCGGGAGAGGATGCGGGCGTTGCCCCAGGCGGAGAAGTGGTCGCCGCGCGGAATGCCGCGGATGCGGATGGAGGTCGCGCCCGGGCGCGCGACGACCACGTGCTGGACGTCGGACCACCAGTGGTAGGTCGCCGTCCGGAGCTGCGGGACCGGACCGTCGTCGATCTCGATCGTCCTCGCGGCGCGAATCGGGACGTTGCGTCCGATCATCGTGCCGAGGATCGCGTCCGCAACCGCGTCGTAGCGGTACCCTTCCACGATGCGATTGGCATGCGCGAGTTCCGAGGCACCGACCTGGGCGAGAACCAAGAGTCCGAACCGTACCTCGTCTGGGCCAACGGGCTGGTCGATCCATGGTTTCGACCCGTTCGTCGGAGCCGTGATGATGGTCATGCAGTCCGTCCGGATCGCGACCCTCCGGCGGAGGACGTCGGTGACCGTTTCCTCGATGGGCGCATGGTATGGGGTCGTCGAGACGTCGAAGCCTCGGCGTTCGCGCGGCGAGATGACGATGGAAAAGTCTGGCGGCGGTGGGGTGAGGACGGGTGAGGGCATGGGGAATGCTCCGCGGAGTGCGCGTCGGGGTGACGCGTGTAAAAACCCTAGGGCATGAGGGACGTTCCGTCAATCGTCCAATGAAAAATACGCCGGCGTGATGCGCGGCGCAGGGTCAGGCCTCGGCGTCGCGCAGCCAGGCCTCGGCCTCGGTTTCGGAGCGGAACGCGCGTGCATGCACGCCGCGTTCCCAGACCTCCGCGCCGTCGATCTCGAGATCGAAACGGATGGTCCTCCGGTGCTCGGGGCAGCACCGGTAGCTCAGCTCCACGCGGCCGGAGTCGCCCGACGCGACGTACCGCGCGAGGTAGCGGCCGACGACGTTCGGGAGCGCGACCCAGTCGGCGACGGGAATGAGGTGCTTGCGCCCCATCATCT
>DAISXX010000095.1:0-902 GCA_036825695.1 Patescibacteria group bacterium
GAAGCGCATGACTGGGGATTGGCAACCATTCAATTGTAAACGTAACGCTTCCGCATAACCCGGTCTTTTGCCGAATTCATAAGACTCCGTCTCAGCGGATAAAAAACGACCCGATGGAAAAGCCCTCGGGTCGAGAGATGTCAGCCGATCAGAACACGGCCCCGCCGTTGTCCGCCCAGACGTTCAAGTCTTCGGGCACCACGGTGTACTCCCCGGACCGAACCAGACGCTTCTGAACAAATGCACAGAAATTGTTCCGAAAGCCGGGCTCCACGCCGGACAACCGAAGAACCCGCGCCACAACGTTCTGCAACCCATCGCGATCCGTACCGCGAAGGATGACGTCGGCCCCCTTCAGCAAGGTCCACGTGCTCGGCCCACCAGGTGGGCACTCGAGGCGGATGGTCAACGCGTCCCGCGTCGTCATATCCCGCTGACGGAACATTCCGAAGGTCCCCGAGTGTGCCGGATTCCCGAAGCGAAGAACATCGTCTCTGTCCTTCACCAGGATAACGGGCGCGGACTTCCACTCCGACGCGGTCTGCGGATCCGGCTTGAGGCCTTCATCTTTTCCAACGACCCGTATCTCCTCATACCCGCAGGCCTTGACGTCTTCGACGGGCACGTCGAAGGTGTGGTCGCGTCCGGCCTTCCGCATCTCGCGGAAAAACCGGTCTGCGTCCGCTTCGTCTTCTGCCTCGATGAACAGCGGGTACCCGTTGCGTGACATGCAGTGGAAAACCCAGAATCGCATGTGGCCTCCAAGTGAGCCGAAACGAACATACGCCAAAAATGACGAATTGTCAAGCGTAATCGCCCTTCCGGATGTTGACCGGATGCGTCACGAACGAACCGTATATCGACGAAGCCCCTCGACCGTGCTAGCATACGGCTCACCTATG
>DAISXX010000095.1:912-4707 GCA_036825695.1 Patescibacteria group bacterium
GCACTCATTCTCGACGGCCGCGCGATCGGCGCGCGGATCCGTGGAAAAGTGAAGGATCGCGTCGCGGCGATGGCGGAGAAGCCCGGTCTCGCCGTGATTTTGGTCGGCAAGGATCCCGCGTCGCACCTGTACGTGTCGCTCAAGAAGGCGGCGTGCGAGGAAGCCGGGATTCGATTCGAGCTGAACCTGTTCCCCGCCGACGAGCCGGAGGCCGTGATTCGGGCAAAGGTGGAAGCGTTCAACCAACGCGCGGACGTCACGGGCATTCTCGTGCAGCTGCCGCTCCCCTCGCAGGACGCGAACCGCGTCATCGCCGCCATCCATCCGAACAAGGACGTGGACGGGTTCCACGCGGAAAACCTCTCCGCGCTGTGCGGCGGACGGCCCGGCATCGTGTCCGCGCTCGCGCTCGGCATTTTGAAGCTCATCGACGAGGCGTGCGTTCCAACCTCGCCCGCGCCGAAGACGGCCGCGATCGTCGGCAGCGCGATCTTCGCGGAACCCCTGCGCTATCTCCTCGCCGAACGCCGCGTGTTCGGCGAACGCGTCGATCCGGACGATTCTCAGCTCGCGCGCAAGACCAAAGCCGCGGACATCCTCATCGTCGCGGTCGGCGAGCCGAACCTGATCGTCGGCGACATGGTGAAGCCGGGCGCGATCGTGATCGACGTCGGCACCACGCGCATCGGCGACACCACGGTCGGCGACGTCCACCGCGCATCGGTCGAACCGGTCGCGGGAGCGCTCTCGCCCGTCCCGGGCGGCGCCGGCCCGATGACGGTCGCGATGCTGCTGCTCAACGTGCTGAAGGCGGCCGAACTGCAACGACAAACATAAAACTCCCGGAGGTCCCGGGAGTTTTTTGACGGCTACTTTTTTGCGACGAACCCGCCGATCAGCACGGCGGCCGCGTTGATCGCCTGCCCGCGGAGAATTCCCGCGGTGAACGCCGACGTCCACGGATACCCGTACACCGGCTGCATCAGCATGGCCATGCCGAGCATCGTGAGCACGAACCACGCGGCGGCCACCAGCGCGCGGGCGGACCAATCGTTTTCCGACGTTCCGCGGAAATACAGCCAGGCGAACAGCAGCGTCGCGAGCGGCGTCACGGCCTGCAGCGCGATGAACACCACCGGGTACGCGGTTATCTGATACATCGTGTAGAGAAACAGCCCGCTCACGTACACCGTGACGAACGAGGCGAGCCAATAGAGGATAAGACGCTTGGGCGAAATGGCGTGGACATTCATAGGATTAGGAAAATAGTCGAGCCAAGGTGAGAACCATTCCCGCGAGGAACACCGCGACCACGGCGACGGACAGGAGGCGCGGAACGTTCAGGCAGCGGTGCTGCAGGCGGACCGGGCTCCTCCGCATCTTCTCATACATCACCACCACGAGAATGCCGAGCGCGCCGCCGAGCACCGAGCCGACGAACATCAGCACGTCGATCAGCTCGCGCACGCCAAGGACGAACAGCGCGCACGGGACGAAGAGCGTCAGGAACAGCGCGAATCCCTTGCGCGCGCGGAAATCGAACCGAAACGTGTTCGAGAGCTCCACGCCGATCATCGAGAAGATGGACAGGACTACCGTCGATCCGAGAACCGACGCCGCCACGCGGAACGACCCGCCAAGCACCGGGACCAATCCCACGAACGCGGACTGCGTCGTTTTCGGCCCGAGCACGGACACGACCACGAGCGCGAACGCGAGGTACAGTCCGGCGATGATCGACATGGCCGTCAGGACGGCGCACGGCAGTTCCTTCTCGCGCGCGGTACCGAGCACGGCTTTCATTTCCGGAATCACCCCCATGCCCGCGAGCGCGAAGAACGCGACGCCGTACGGCACGAGCATGGCGTCCCAATGGACGCCCGACAGATAGGCGACGCGGGCATGCGGCAGCGCGGCGAGCGTCATGAAGGCGAACAGGAATCCGAGCAGGGCCACGGCGGCCACCTCGAGCTTCGCCACGGCCTGCGTCCCGCGCGACATCAGGAACCCGGCGACGGCCGCGAGCCCGAGCCCGAACCAAAACTCGGCCCCCGCGACGCCCGGCGCGAACAGCTCGCGCAAAAACGAACCGCCGACGATCATGTACGCGAGCATGGATCCCCACAGTCCGGCCGAAAGCGCGACCACGGCGAACCGCGCCCATCCTTCGCCGAGCAGCGCGCGCACGTACCCGACCAGCCGGTGGTTTCCCGGCGTATGGAGCGCCACTTCCGCGTACATGAGCTGCATCCCGCTAATCACGCCCGCGAGCAGCACCAAGACCAACGCGCCGAGCACGGGCCCGCTCTTTTCAAACGCGTACGGCAGCCCGAACACGCCGACGCCCACCACGGAGCCGACCATGGTCCCGACCGCGCGAATGAACCTGTTGTTTGGCGGTTTCATGCCATGAATTATATCACAGTTTATCCCCTTGCTCATGGGGGGCGGCGTGCTAAGATGCCTTCGTTATGGGGAACGAGCGCATCCCGCCGCAAAACCTCGAGGCCGAGCAATCGCTCATCGGCAGCATCCTGATCGACCAGGAGGCGATGCTTAAGATTGGCGACATCATCCACGCCGAGGATTTCTACCGCGACTCGCACCGCATCATCTTCGACTGCGTGCTCGACCTCTACGAGCGCCACGATCCGATCGACATCCTCACCGTCGGAAACCGCCTGGAAGAAAAAGGCAAGATCCAGCAGATCGGCGGCCGCGCGTATCTCGTGGAGCTCTCGAACGCCGTGCCGACGTCGGCGCACATCGTGCACTACGCGCAGATCGTCCAGAAGAAAGCGTCGCTCCGACGCCTCATCGAGGCCGCCACGCACATCACGAAGCTCGGCTACGCGGAGGAGTCCGACATCGACGTGACGCTCGACGAGGCCGAGCGCACGCTGTTCACCGTTTCGCAGAACCTCACGAAGAACACCTTCGTGCCGATCTCGCGCGTGCTCTCCGAGGCGTTCGACCGCATCGACGAGCTGCACCGCGAGCGCGGGAAGCTCCGCGGCGTGCCGACCGGCTACCGCGAGCTGGACGACCTCCTCGCCGGCCTCCAAAAGTCCGACCTGCTCATCCTCGCGGCGCGTCCGTCCGTCGGAAAAACCGCGTTCGCCATGGACGTGGCGCGCAACGTGGCGCTCAAGGGCAAGGCGCCCGTGGCCGTGTTCTCGCTCGAAATGTCCAAGGAGCAGCTCGTCGACCGTATGATTTGCGCCGAGGCGAGCGTGGACCTCTGGAAAATGCGCACGGGCCGCCTCTCCGAGCGAGACGAGGACTTCCCGCGCATCGGCCATGCGCTCGGCGTGCTCTCCGAGGCCCCGATCTTCATCGATGACTCGCCGTCGCTCACCGTGATGGAGCTGCGTACCAAGGCGCGCCGCATGCAGGCCGAGCACGGGCTCGGGCTCATCATCATCGACTACTTGCAGCTGATGGAAGGCCGCAACAAAAAGAACGGCGGCGACGACAACCGCGTGCAGGAAGTGTCCGAAATCTCGCGCGGCCTGAAGCAGATCGCCCGCGAGCTGTGCGTCCCGGTCCTCGCGCTCGCGCAGCTTTCCCGCGCCGTGGAAATGAACAAGCCGGCCATCCCGCGCCTCGCCCATTTGCGCGACTCCGGTTCCATCGAGCAGGACGCCGACGTGGTCATGTTCATCTACCGCAAGGCCGCGGACCGCAACTACCGCGAGGAAGACTTGGCGCCGGAGGAAAAGAGCCTGGCGGAAATCCACATCGCCAAGCACCGCAACGGCCCTACCAAGACGGTAACAGTGGCATTCCAGGGCC
>DAISXX010000096.1:0-4627 GCA_036825695.1 Patescibacteria group bacterium
AATGATATCTCCGTCGATAATAACGGCATTGCCTGCCGGCGCAAGTGTGAGATTGCCAACCCCACCCGCAGAAATCGTCGCGTTTCCGCCGAATTCTAGATTGGAAATGTCCAATATCGTCCCTTCGACGGACAATTGACCGGCATCCCCGCCATCATCGATCGTTACCGATCCAGTCGCGTTGCTGACGGAAAATTCCGCAGAATTAATACCAAGCACGTCGGTCAGCGAACCGATGGTGATAGTGTCAACGGAATCGTCATTCGTGCCGATGGTAATTGTGTCAGCTCCGACGCCATTTCCAATTTGAATGTTCGTCGCGTCCGCGCTGCTTCCCACCTTAATCGTTCCCGCCCCTCCGGCCGCATCGAGCGCGAGAATGGAATTTGCGCCCGCCCCGATGAGCAGCGTGCCGGTTCCGCTCACGTTCGTGTCGTCGATGACAAGCGTTCCGTTCGAATTGACCGTCAACAGCTGCCCGCCGGTTCCGATGTTCGTCGATTGCCCGAACGCGACGTCTCCACCGGCGATATTCAAATTCAAGTCTCCGGTGGAGGTTTCGGAAATATCACCGGTCGACGTGATCGCGACGCCGCCCGTTCCCGATCGTACGATCGTCGTCGCGGTCGTCTCCTCCGAACCGACGCGCAACGTGCCAGCGGCACCCTGTTGAACGACCATGTTCGAATCGCCGCCGCCGTAATTGGTCGTCAGAATGACGCCAGACCCTCCGTCAAAGGAGAAGACGTCGTCCGTCGGATTGCTTAATTCGTTTCCGCTCACGTCCCAGTGGATGACAGTGCTGTTGAGCAAGTCGAGGCCGTTCGAATTCACGAGGCCGGCCGCGTCCACGCTCCACGCGGACGAGTCCACGATGACGTCGTCGCCCGGATCGGCCGCGTCGTCGCCGCCGCGCAGCGTGAGCGCGGTGCCGTCGTTCGTGTTGATGAGAAGCGGGCCCGTTCCGAGGATGTTCGAACCGTCGACGACGACCTCGCCGCTGGCCGGGTTGAGCGTCAGGGCACCGATGGCGGTCGCGATCGTTCCGTTGCCGACGAAGGAAAGGCTGTCGAAATCCAGCACCGTGCTCGAGACGTCGAACGCCGTGTCCGAATAGGCGGTTCCCTCGAAGCCCGCGTCGCCCGCGACAAACAGGTTGTTGCCGTCGAGCGCAAATCCGGCCGCAGCGATCGTTTCATCGCCGCTCGTGCCGACGATAACGTCGTCGTCATCCTCGTACGTTCCAAAGGCGCTCGTTTCCCAGGCGGTCGATGACGGATCGCAGTTCGTTCCGTCGCCCTGGCAAAAGTCCGACGAATCAAGGCCGTCGAGCGTCTGCGAGTTAAGCGCGTACGGCGCCGCGACCACCTGTTTGAGCGGCAACAACGTCTCGCCTTCCACCGTTACTTTCAAATAGATCACGTCGTTGTCCGCAAACACCGAATCCGGAATGGCAGCGAATCCGCCGCCTCCCGTCTCGCCGAGGTTTACGGAAAACAATCCGTCCGTGAGCGCGACGCTCATCGGAGCCGTCGAACCGCAGTTGCTGTCATCGTTCGACCACACGCAGGCGACGCCAAGCGAATCCGTCGTGAGTTCGAACTCCATGTCAAGGCTCGCGTCCGGCACCGGCACGCCGTTCGAATTGAGCAGCCGCCCCTGGTACGAGATGATGTTCGCAGGGGCGGCCGCACGCGTTGCCGTCGGGAAGCCGGATACCGCAAAGGCGACCACGATGATGAGCATGGCCGCGAAAGAGCGTGAGAAGCGAGGTTGTCGTGACTGGATCACGGTCATACCGGCGCGGTCGGTGCGTTCGCCGGCGGCTCGGAAGTCATCCCCGACGATTCATGGGACGACGTTCCGGTCGATGCCGGCTGAAGCTGCACGTCCGCGGAAAATTCACTTGGCTCGCTGTGAGCGCGATAATCGATCGGTCGAATCTCGAAGGATTCGTACCCAGGCTTCTGGTAGGCGGTGTAGTACTCGTTCGGTCCGAGCAGGAAGCTGTACCGGCCCTTGCTGTCCGTGACGGTCGTCTCGAGCAGCTTGTTGTATTTGGGCTCGAACACGCGCGCGATGGCGTGGGCGAGAGGCCTGCCGGTGGCTTGGTCGTACACGATGCCCCACGACTTCGGCTTGCGCGGCGTCGCGAGGCGTCGAACGAGGAGGTAGAAGAGAATCTGCGCGCCGACCATCGATACGGAGAAGACGGTCGGTCGAATGGAGGCGAAGACGACCGAGAACAGGATGCCGAGGATCGCCACGGCGCCCTGGATTTTCCGCAGTCGCGCACGGCGCGTGACGGCGGCAGGGGTGTGATAGGCGGCCTCCTGGGACGGATCGAGCGGGATGTTCACCGCGATGGTGACGTCCTTCTCGTTCACGTTGATCGGTTCGCCATGATAGACGTCCAAATAATCGCCATCGTCTTTTACGCCGGAAAGAATGTCCGACGGAAAGTCGAATCCGCTTTTGAATGCGGTCAAACGGTATCGGCCCGGTTCCACGAGGAAATAATGCCGTCCGCCCTTGTCCGTGACGCGGCTCTGGACGAGGTTGCCGGTGATGCCCGGTTCGCCTTCCCACGTGTCCGGCATCCGGTAGATGCGGACCGTGGCTAGGTCGATTGGGGCCTTGCTGATGGAGTTGTAGACGATGCCGAACGCGCGACGCTTCCTCCTCCAGAAAAAGAGGAACGGCGCGCTGAAGACGTACTGAAGGAACGGCAGAAGATCGAAGCTGGCTGCCAGGGCGACGGTTGCAACCGACGTGGCAATCGCGAGCGCGGGGGTGGAAGCCGCGGCCGTTGCTTGAACTCCTGGGTTGGAACGAACGGATTCTGCCACGGTACCCGCCGCGGCAATGATATCGGACACGGATGCGATGGGAGAGGAGGGGGGCGCCGGTTCCGTCGAGAGGATCTCGAGAGGAATCGCGCGGTTGACGATGTGGTCCGTCACGGAAAACGTCGTGCTCGATGCCGTCGAGTACCCGCTCGCGGCCGCGGACAGAACGTACGTCGTGTTCGGAACATACCAGCCGAACTCTGCGGTATTACCCGTCGTCATCGGATTAAACTGCCCGTAGGGGGATCCGTCCCAGGTGACAGTTCCGTTGGCGAGAAGCGTGACCGTCGCGCCCCCGACTGCGTGCGCTTGCCCGTCATCCGTCGTCGCGTAGACATACCCGTCGTCCACGACGTCGGCGGTATAACTGATGGATTGGGCCGTTCCATCGGCGTAGTAGATGCTCACCGCGATCGCGTAGCTGCCTGACGATCCCGGGGAGGATACGTCCGCCACATACGAGAGTCCGTCCGTGGAACGGGCCATAAGATATGCGCCATCCGCGAGAACGAACTGTACGCGGGACACCTGTTTGACGATGTCCTTCGAAAGGAGCGAAACGCGAAGCGGTCTGCTCGACAGCATACGCACCACACCGGAGCTTGTGGGCGCGAGCTGGATCAGCCGGTTCGCGACAAAGAACGAGACGTGCCCCATGGGGACACTGTCTTCCCCGGACACGCTGGTCGGGGGAATTTCGGGCGTTCCTTCTTCGGTCGTTCCGCCCGCAGGGACTTCGCCCGGAGTTTCGCCACCGGTGTCGGTGGTCGTCTCGGTCGATCCGCCGGTGTCCGTCGTTCCGGTCGCACCCGTGTCGGTGGTCCCCGTTCCGGCAGTGTCCGTCGTTCCGCCTTCGGGCGGAGTCGCTGCAGGAGGCTGTTCCTCTGAGGTCGGCACCTCTTCTTCTGTCGCACTTGGAGTACCCGTCGCAAGAGCGCCAGAAGCGAATTGCCCCTCGTTGTCGTACGCGAAAAATCCGAAATAATACGTGGTTCCGTTCGTCAGTCCGCTCACGGTTGTCGTCGTGCCGCTTCCGTCGTACACGGTTTCACAGTCCGGATCCGATTCGTCGGACGGATACGCATCCGTGCACATCAGGACCAGGACGCCCGCGAACGCGTCGTCCGTCGGATTTGTCCACGACAGCGTTGCCGAACCGTCACCGTCCGTCACGGAAACGCCGGACACGTTCGTTACGGCCCCGGAATCCGTCGTCACGGTTTCATCGCTCGACGTCGCGGCGTTGCCCGAGGCGTCCTCCGAGACGATCTCGAAGTGATATTCGGTGCCGGGTTCGAGTCCCGCGATGGTGACCGAGTGCTCGGTGGTGAGCGTCGCGTCGCTCGATGTGTCGCCGTACCCAGTGGTCGTGCCGTAATTCACGGTCGAGGTCGTCGGCTCGTCCGTGGTCCACGTAATCGTGACCGAGGTCGTCGACGCGGCTTCCGCAACGATATCCGAAATCACCGGAGCGGTTTCGTCGCTCGTGATAAACGTCTCGTCGGATGACGTCGCCTGGTTCCCGCACAAGTCGGACGAACGAACGCGGAAATGATATTCCTGTCCTTCCGTCAAACCGCTGAGCGAGACCGAATGCGACGAAACCAAGCTCGAGTCAGATTCCGATCCGACCTCGTACGATGCGGTCGTCCCGTAATCGACGACGCTCGTGGCGTTTTCATCCGTGCTCCACGCAATGGTTGCCTCGGACGACGTGATCCCGGAAACCAAGATGGACGAGATGACCGGCGTGGTCGTGTCCCCGCACCCTCCTCCTC
>DAISXX010000097.1:0-4554 GCA_036825695.1 Patescibacteria group bacterium
TGGAGGCGCCGCGCACGCGCTGGCGCGGAAGGCGCGACGCGTCCGTGAAGTCGCACGTGCCCCGCGCCTCCTCCCATCGCTTTACGAAGTACTCGGGGTCCGGCACGCCGAGGCCGCGCAGGTACGTTCGGAGATAATTTCGGGCATAGAGCGTTTCCGGCAGGTCGTCGTTCCGATCGCACTCGAACGCGTCAATGAAGACCTTCCGAACTTTCGTCCGTTCCTCCATTTCGGACAGCGTCAATCCGGTGGCCTTGCGCAGCGCGCGCAATTCCTCGCCGAGGGTCTTCGCGTCGTTCAGTTTGCGGATGACGAAGGGCATGGCGTTTGGTTAAACCTCCTCTCGGGTTGGGAGACGTGGCTGTTCCGGAAAGCCGTCTGGGTCGATCTTATCATCTTCCTCGTCAGAGCCATCCATTTCGGCGGCTTCGTCAAGGTCCGCCTGGGCGGTCGGGATCTCGTCGTCCGAACCGGCCGGCGGCCATTCGGTGACCAGTACCTCACGCGGCTTCGCACCCTCGCCCGGGCCGATCACGCCGCGCTCTTCGAGCAGGTCCATGACACGGGCCGCACGTCCATACCCGATTTTGAGGCGTCGTTGCAAAAGGGAGGTGGAGGCGCGTCCGGCCTGGATGATCGCCTGAATGGCTTCGTCGAGCAGCGGGTCGCCGTCGTCGCCGTCGTCGAGCACCGTGCCCGTGCGGGCGGTTTCGGTGATGGCGTGGTTGTATTCGGGCGTTCCTTCCTTCTTGAGGAAGGCGACCACGCGCTCGATTTCCGCGTCCGAGAGATATGCGCCCTGAAGGCGCTTCGGCTTCGACATCTCGGCGGACGTATAGAGCATGTCGCCGCGGCCGAGCAGCTTTTCGGCGCCCGCGCAGTCGAGGATGGTGCGCGAGTCCATGAGCGAGGCCACCGCGAACGCGATGCGCGCCGGGAAGTTGGCTTTGATGACGCCGGTGATGACGTCGACCGACGGGCGCTGCGTGGCGAGGATGAGGTGGATGCCCACGGCGCGCGCCATCTGCGCGATGCGGACGATGGTGCCTTCCACCTCGCGGCCGCTCGAGCTCATGAGGTCGGCGAGCTCGTCGATCACCACCACGATCTTCGGCATCTTCTCCTCGGCCTTCTCGTTGTAGCTCGTGATGTCGCGGGCGCCGAACTTCGAGAGCACGTCGAGGCGGCGTTCCATTTCGCGCACCGTCCACTTGAGCGCGTTCACCGTGTCGTCGGCCTTGGTGATCGGCGGGATGAGCAGGTGCGGGATGCCCTCGAACTGCTTCATTTCCACGCGCTTCGGGTCCACCATGATGAACTTGAGCTCATCGGGGCCGTTTTCGTAGAGAAGCGAAATGATGATGGTGTTGAGACAGACGGACTTACCGGAACCCGTGGCACCGGCCACGAGCAGGTGCGGCATTTTTTCGAGCGCGGCGGACCAGGTGGCACCGGATACGTCCTTGCCGAGCGGGATGGCCGTGTTGTTGGTTCGCGCCTTGAACGACTTCGACTCCATGAGGTCGCGCAGCGAAACCGTCGCGATGGTCTGGTTCGGTACCTCGATGCCGACGAGCGACTTGCCCGGGATCGGTGCCTCGATGCGGATGGGGTGCGCGGCGAGCGCGAGCGCGAGGTCGTTCTGGAGGCCGATGATGCGCGCGAGCTTCACGCCTTGCGCCGGACGCAGCGTGTATTGCGTGACGGTCGGGCCGGTCGCCGTGTCGCCCATTTCCACCGGGATGTTGAACTGCTCGAACGTGCGGTAGATGATTTCCATGTTGCGGTTGACGTCGCCGGAGTTCGCGTTGTTCACGCGGTACTCGAGCAGGTCGAGCGGAATGGCCATCTTGCGAATCTTCTTGATCGTGAGCGCCTTCTCCGGCTGCGCGCGTTCGGCGTCTACGAGCGGCTTCGAGCGGAACAGGGGCTTCTTTGCTTCCGTCTCCTCCTCTTCGTCCTCGTCTTCCACATCGTCGACGGCTTCGTCGATCGAGATTTCTTCCGCCGGTTCCTCGTCCGCTTCTTCCTCCTCGCGTGCCGGCTCAATCATCACGCGTTTCATTTCGCCACGGTGCAGCATCTCTCCGAAGCGTCCGGTGATGTGCGTGTGGAATCCGATCATGCCGCGCAACGACGTGTTGAACACGAGCATGACCGCCACGACGAGCAGCGCGCACACGACGACGATCGCGCCCCAGAACCCGATCAGGTTCGGCAGGATCGTCCCGAGGAACTGTCCGATGTATCCGCCGACCAGCATGGTCGGCTGCCCGGGGCCCGTTGACGGAATTGCGGTCAGCAGGTTCAGGAGCGCGTTGAACGACAGAAAGAAAAACAGGATGCCAAGATAGTTCCAGGTGGAAAAACGGCCGCGGTCCGGGAACATGGAGGTGGCGCCGACGAGTATGCAGAGCAACGGGAGGAGGAATCGGTCCCAGCCGAACAGGAGTTGCGCGTAATGGTCGATGGCAACGCCGAGCGTGCCGGCGATTTGGAGAAACGACAGGAACAAAAGGGCCGCGGCCGCGAACAGCAGAACGGCCACGATGCCGCGCTGCGTTTCCGGGTCGAGCTCCCGCGTCGGCCGCTCCTCCTCAGGTTCGTGTTTGCGCTTCGATTTGTGTTTGCGTGCCATAGCGTCCGCGAAGGTCCAAAAATCAAGATTCAAGTTTCAAAACCGAGAAGATTCCCCCGGTATTCTATCATGGTTGGCATTTTGGGTCGAAATAGTCCGCATATTAGCAAAATTATCAACCCAAGGGTTGACAAAACCCATTTTTTATGTTAGATTAGTACCTTTGACGACCCTCTTTAGAGGAGAGAGTTGTTGAGGAATCCATGTACCCACTCGGAGAATTCTTCATGTTACTGAAGCTGTTGTTCCACAAACACCTTGAGTCGGTCACGACTCAGTCCCTTTGGCGGTGGGCCAAGGGAATCGCAATCGTCGGTGCCGCAATCTGGGCCATCCCCGACTGCATTCCGTTCATCGATGAGATCACGGTCACGTGGCTCGCGGTGTCGGTGCTCTGGGAGCTCAACGCGCGCGGCGAACTCAAGTCGCCGTGGATTCCGGAGAACATCCGGAAGCGTCTCTCTGGTCCCCGTCAGGTCGACACCGACCGCGGCTGACAACGGCCCCGACGTAAGGTCGGGGTACGCCGTGGCGCGCTCTCTTGCGTCACGGCCGCCCTTCCGAGAAAACGAATTGGTCGTTTGTTCGGAAGGGAATGTTCCCTCAAGCCAAATGGAGGACAGATGAATCGTTTAAATCGACGCGTTCTCGATGCCCGAGAGGCCCGCCGTATTGAGGCCGAAACCGATCGGATCGCGGCGGCGTGGGACGCGTCGGAAGCGGAGCGGCGGGATCTTCGGCCGGCGAGGTATGAAGAGGAGGAATCCTCGACGGAGCTTCGGGTGTTGGAGGACCTGTACTGGCGCCAGATTTACGGCGTCCATGCAGACCATGACTCGGACGGGTATGACGACTCGTCTTCCGGTTCCATCGGATCGGGTGTGGATTACTTGGACTTCGAGCGCGTGTCTGTCACGGATGATGGATCCTTGGTGTCTCCGTACGACGACAGTGACGACCAGGAAGAGGCAACCAGGTGGTATCGCGACCAGAAACGGGCCATCGACGAGGCATATGTCGAATGGGCTCACATCGAGACCGATGAAGCCGTCGTCGACGATCCGGACAATGACGACGATGGGCTCGCGGCCGCGCGTGCGTTCGACAAACGGGCGGTCTATCGGTTCGGGCTTCGGCTCGTGCCTCATGACGGAAAGGCGCTTCGCGCGCCCTTTCGTCGGCCGAGCCGTTCGTGGAAGGACGTCGAGCCCGTCCGGAAGCCCTGGGAGCGCAAGGCGTCGTAGGGCACTAAGAGGCCGCGGTCCCACTTGGGGCCGCGCTGCCGCGTCGATTACATCGATGCGGCCCCTCAGCTGAGCTGCTGACGCGTGTCGGCAGTTGGGATGAGGGAACGAATCGGCGGGTTTCTCGGCGAACGCGGTCGTGTTGGGCACGACACCGTTCGCCGGGGAATCCTCCCCGACCAATCCCGTTTCGTTCTCTGCCCAAACCCAAGGAGGGTCCCATGGACCTCAACACGTATCTCCGCTCACTTCCCCTGGCGCTCGACGCCGAAACCCTTCTCCATTGTGAGCATCGCGCTCATCGTGGAAGCAAGGGGATCAAGATCGGTGCGACCACCACGGTGGCCGGTAACACGGTCGCGATGATCCTTCATGTGGTCGAAGGGCGTCGTAACGACCCCATCTGCTATCCGTGTTGGGAACGCCACGTCGGCGGCAAGGCAGAGGCCTTCGCCGACTACGTCATCCGGGCGTTCGGCAAGGAGCGCGGGAACGTGCCGGTGACGGACGTCCTCGACGTTCCGTACGTCGGTTCTTCCCGCCCCGTGTCCGCCGCGCCCGCCGATGGCGAGCGTCGGCAGGACGCGCGTCCGGCTCCGGCCACGGCCCGTCCCGACCGTTCGGTCGGCGCGCGTCCGGCGTCCGCCCGGCCCGCGCGTCCCGATGTCGGCG
>DAISXX010000098.1:0-4552 GCA_036825695.1 Patescibacteria group bacterium
ACGCCCCCCAAAGCCCAGCTTGAAGCGCTTGATGCCGGCCCATGGATGCGCGTCGGCGGCACCCTCGGGAGCCACGCCCCGCCAGTCATGCGCCTTGAGGCCCTGATGCTTCGCCTCTTGGATCAGCGCCCAGTGCAACAGGTACGGTGCCATCACCTCGCGATGCTCGTTGCCGGACGCGCCGTGCAAATACGTCCGAGTGCCGTGGAAGTCGACCATCACGTTGGCGGCGATCACCTTCCCCTCGTAGCGGGCGACGGCGAGGAACGCGCGGCACGCGTCCGTGTTCAAGGTCGCGATCATCGTCTCGTAGTAGCGTCGCGGATGCAGGCGGAACCCGCCGCGCGCGGCCGTCGCCTCGAGAAGCGGCCACGCCTCGTCGAACGCGTTCGACCCGATTTGGACCACCACGCCCTTTCGCTCCGCAAGCCCGACGTTGTAGCGCGTCTTCGGATGTTGCTGGCGCGAGAGGTCGTCGTACGTGAGCGTGAGGTCGGTGACGAGCGAGTGCGCCGGCGAAACGTCGGGGGTCTTTTGAAGCGTGGCGCGCACGGCGTCCGGCAGGAAGTAGCTCGGCTCGAAGCGGGCAAGCAAGCTGCCGGTCTTGCCTGCCACCGCGCCAAGCAGCGCGTGCGCCGCGGCCGGAGTACCTCCGCGCCGGACGAGCGGCCCGCGCGGGCCGAACTGGTAGCGCAGGCCGAACGGAAGCGCGGTCTCGACGAGCTGCGCGGCCGCGGCCGGTCCCTGGTCGTCGACCGCCGCCACGCGCCGGACCTTCTTCCCCGCCGCCCTCTGGAACTCACCCCACTCCCACGACTGCAAGAACGCCCCGGATTGCGGGCCGTTCTCATACACGAAGGCGTTCCACACCTCCTTTTTGTTGATGTCGTGGATTTGCACAGGGGTTATCTTCCCATCATCTTCAGCGCCTTCTTCACGCGATCCTCGCTTGAATCCGCATCGATCATCGCGAGCACCTCTTCGGCCTGCTTGCGCGGGTAGCCGAGGCCGACGAGCGCCTCGAGCGCGTCCGGGTCGACGGAGGACGCCTCGTCCGGCGCGTCCTTCAGCTCGCCCTTCAATTCCAGAATGATCTTCTGCGCGGTCTTCATGCCGACCCCAGAAATGCCCTTGAAGAACGCCACGTCCCCTTTCGCGATGCGCTCGCGCACCTCGCGGACCGATGCCGCGTACGCGATCTTCTGTCCGCTCTTCGGACCGACGCCGGAGACGGACGTCAGCATCCAAAACAACTCGAGCGCGTCGACCGACGGGAACCCGAACAGCTCGCGCCCGTCCTCGCGCTGCACCTCGTGCGTAAAATACGAGACGTCCCCGGACGCGCCCTGCGCGGCGTCTTCCGGCAGCGTTACCTTATACCCGACGTCGTGGCATTCGACGATGACGAATCCCCCGCCGCGATAGATGACCTGTCCGGAAACTTTCGCGATCATAGCTTAGGCACCCTTCACGAGCGTTTCTTGATAGTAATTCTGGACGCGTTCGAGGAGCGTGGCGTCGATGGCGCGGCCGAACTTCGGCAGAGGTTCCCCGGCGACGATCGCCGTCTGGATCTCGCGCAGAGCCTTGCCGAACGCCGGGCCCGGCTCCATACCGAGCAGGTCCATCAGGGCGATGCCGTCGAGGCCGGTGGCGCGGAAGATACCATTGCGCGCACGTGCCTTTTTCTCCTCGCGGACGCGTTCCTTTTCCGAACGGCGCCACGGGGCGAAATCATGCTCGGAACGAAGGAAATTCGCGAGAATCTTGGCGTCGTTCGGACGGCTCCCGACGACCGTATCAAGGAACAGGCACCCCTGCAACAGGTCCGCGAAGTCGTCGGCGTCGTATCCGTGCTTCGCCGCGAGCGCGTGGTAGCGCAAGACGGTTTGCGGCGAATGGTTTATGAAATCGTGGATGGGATCGAGGTGGTGCGCGATGAGCGTCTCAAGCAGGTCGACGTCGCGCGGGGCGAGCTGGCGGCGGAGCGCGACGCGTTCGAGGAGGCCGCGGTACGTGGCCGCGTGAATGGCACGGTCGTGTCCCGCGTAGTGTGCCTCGATGCGATGTTCGTCATAGAAGGCGTCCGCGACATCGCGGCGCGACCGTCCGGGATGCGTCGCGACGAACGCGTCAAACAGGCGGAGATACTCGGAACGTGCATTCGCGCGTGCCGCGCTCCCCACGTCCTCTCGGTGCGCCCACGTTTCTTCCTTGAACCCGTGCGCGCGGCCGCCGCTTCCCTCCGGCGCGTCGAAGTACACGAGCGCCCACTTCGCCGCGTCATGCACGAGCGCGAACGTCTCGTACAACGCCGCATTCTCCTTGAGCGTCTCCTCAATCTCCTCGACTTCCCCCTCGTACCCACCGAGACGCGCGAGTTCCTCAATGTCGGTCAGATGCAATTTTTCATCGCGAACGGCGGCGAGAACCTGAAGCATGAGCAGGAGATGGTCCTCGAGGAACGGGCCCTCCGCATGGTGCGGCGGGGTCTGCGGCGTACGCAGCGCTTCCTTGATGAGCGGTTCGAGCTCGGCCTCGGACCGGAGGACGCGCTCGGCCTCGGACCGAAGACCACGGTCGAGCCAGAGGCGATCGACCGCGTCGTTCAGAAATTCCGTATCGGTTTTTCGGTGCGCGGCAGCGGTCCTCCACATATTGGGAAAAATCCAAACTCCAAAGTCCAATTTCCAATATGATTATATCACGCGCCAAGAAATGCACGGATCACGCGGTCCGCCTGGTCGGTCACTTCCGCGATCGGGCGCGTCCCGTCGATGATCGCGTGCGCGGATTCGCGGTACGGCACGACGAACTCACGTGCGGCCGGGACGGCAACGCGCCAGTGGTAGTCGACGTCATAGTTCGGCTGCCGCTCGAGGCGCCGGGCGAGCGCGACGGCCTCGGGAACCTCGAGCCAGAGGCGCAGATCGAGCGCACGGCGGATCGCGTCGTTCGAAAACAACATCAGTCCCTCCACGAACAGCACGGGCGCGGGCCGGTACAGGACCGAGCCGGTGCGGCGATCTTCCTTGCGCGAATACACCGGCAGCAAAATGTCGTTTCCCCGTTTCAACTCGCGCAGCGCCTCGGCCGCCTCGTCGAGATGCAGGCTCTCCGGCAAATCCCAGTGCGGCCGGCCATCGAGCGTCGGACATTGGTCGCGATCCTTATAGTAGGCGTCGAACCGAAACCGCTTCACTCCGCCCTGCCGTTCCAAATGCTCCGCGAGCGTCGATTTTCCCGCGCCGGAATGACCGGCAAGGCCAATGAGAATCGGGGTCATACTTGTTTCTTCGCGATCGCCGCATAGATCACGGCGCCGAGCTCATGAGGATTTCCCGAGGCGCGCGCATAGGCGACCAAGGGGTGCCGCGCGAGCAACCGGCGCATCGCGTCCTGCAGCGTGCCGGTGCCGCGGCCGTGAATGATCTTCACCACCGGGTATCCTTGCCGATACGCCTCGGCGAGAAACCGCTCGGTTTCCATCTCGGCGTCCACGACGTCACGCCCGTGCAAATCGGTCTCCGGCGCGCCGCCCATTTCCGCGATCGAGATCGCGGAATCCCAGTCGGTTTGGCTCGATCGTTCCCTCATACGTCGACCACATCCTCCTCCCGGATGCGGAAAAAGACAAGCACGGATAGGCATAGCCCGGCGGCGAGCGCGAAGGCAAGGCGCGCGTCCTGCGCGGCGAGCAGACCGCCCGCGATCATCACCGGGATCTCAAACGCGCTCTTCAGGACGTTGAGGTACGAAAGCGTGGTCGCGCGACTGCGCGACCGGATATGCGCGTTGATCCAATGCGCATACATCGGCTCCCGAATATTATGCGCGATGAAGGTCAGGCCGATCAGGATAAACAGCACGACGGCGGACCGCGCGAAGATCGTCGCGACAACGAGCGCGGCCATGAGCGACACGGTCGCGTCAAGCACCAGCGCCGATCCAAACCGGCGTTCAATCTTCTCCGCGACCCACTTGAGCGAGAACATCACGGAGTGGATGCACACGTAAAACAAACCGAGCCCGAGGACCGGGAGGCCATGGTCGAGCAAATACGGCTGGTAGATCCGCCAAATCAGGAGCGTGGCGACGAGTGGGATCGCCTTGTTCATGGCAGCGACGAACAGGGCCGGCTGTGTCCGAATAGTGGTCACGCTCTCGCGGAAGATCCCGGTCTCGAGCGCGGCGACGTCCTTCTTGTGGCGCGGCTCGACCACGTACGCAAGCAGGACGAGCGCGGCGAAGGCGCCAACGAGATCCGCGCCGATGAGCAGGCGAAACTGTGCGTCGGTAAGCCCCTGTGCCACGAACGCCCCGACTGCCGGCAGGAAGATCTTCGGCAGGTTCTGCGCGGAGAGGAGCCGGCTGTTCTGGCGGAGCATGTCCCCCTCCCGGCCCTGTTCCTTCAGCGTGTCGTACAACAACGCCTCTTCCGTCCCGGAGAAGCAAGAGCCGGCCGACGCGAGGAACACGAACGCGAGCGCGAATGCCGAGAACCCGCTCGCGAACCAGTGGATGCACGAGGAAACGATCAGAAGCGACACGC
>DAISXX010000099.1:0-4549 GCA_036825695.1 Patescibacteria group bacterium
GGTCATACGCGAAGAATCCTGGGTTGATGAGCACGCCGTCGCGGTTGAAGACGCGGATCTGCGCTCCGCCGCCGTTCTCCGTGCCCGTGACGATCTCCACCGACCCGTCGTCCTCGATGTCGCCGATCGCCACGTTCACGCCCTGCGCGTAGGCCGCGGTATACGGCGCGAACCGCGCGTGGAGCGATCCGTCGTCGTCGTAAATGGTGACGTACGTGTCGTCCGCGACCACGGTCTCGTTCTTTCCGTCGTCGTCCACGTCGAACACGTTCACGCGCGTTCCTCCCTTGCCGAGCGAATTGTACGCGAAAAAGCCGGTGCGCTTGGTGGAACCGTCCTCGTTGAAGATGCGGGCGAACGCGCCGTTCAGGTAGGTGGCCTTGTAAATGTCCTCGAGCGGGCGGAGCAGCACGATGCCGTCCTGCGCGTTCAGCGTCACCTTCGAGACGATGGAGCCGTCGTTGGTCTTCGGATCCTGCGTCCCGTGGAGCTTTTCGTATTCGCCGCCGAGCTTCACGATCTGCGGGGTGTTGGTCGGGTTGACCACGACCTTTCCCTTCTCGTAGTCGCGCGTCCACACCGACGCGTCGGTTTCCGCCGCGCCCTTCGGGCTGCCGAGCGCCACGTCCTCCTCGTCATAGCGCCAGAGCTGCGCGTGGTTCTGGTCGCCGAAGTCGAAGGAAAAGTAGCCGTCGCCAAGGAGCGTGGTGGTGAGGCCGAATCGCATCTTCTGGTAGTTCGTCTGCGCGCCGGTGTTTTCCGTATTGACGTTCACGACGAGCACGGCGTCGTGGCCGACCTTTGACGCGAGCGAAAGATAGTCGCGCTGCGATCCGCTCCACGCCGCGGTGCCGTTTCCGGTACTCGGGAACGTCTCGAACATGCGGCCGTTCACGTAGGGGGCGAACGCGGAGTCCGAGCTGCCGTTCGTGATGATGATCGCGCCGCTGCCGAGCTTGGAACGCGTCGTGGAAAAAAGATGCGCGTAGCCGTCCTTCCAGTCCGCGCGGTCCTGCACCTCGTCGTAGAAGATGCCGTCCCAGAAACCGGTCGCCATCACGTCGGTCTGCACGAACGAGGCGAGGTAGTCGGTCCAGCCGGAGTTCAGGTCGAGGGCGTTCGTGTTCTGCCAGATGGAAACCTTGTTGCCGTTCGCGTCGCGCAGCCACCAGGAATCCGAAATGCCCTTTTTCATGTTCACGTGCAGCGGGTCGGACCAGAAGGCGTTGTTCCAGGAGACCGTTGGGACGTACGCGAGAATGAGGATGTCCGGGTTCAGCTTGCGCACGGCGGGGAAGAACGCCGCGTTGTACGACTGTGCCTCGGACGGAATGACGATGAGGTCGTAGGAGGCGAGCGTCGCGATGGTCGACTGGCTCTCGAGCGCGGATCCGGAGAGAAGGTAGTAGTTCGCCGTACGCACAAAATCGCCGTTCGCGGCGTGCGAGGCGAGGGGGAAGAGGGCGAGGGTCAGGATGAGGGCGAGGAGTCGCTTCACACGGTTGGCTTGGCCGGTTCCTCGTCGAGAGATTTTGGGTTCGGGGAGTACATCCGGTTCTTGATGCGCCACTGGCCGACGTATTGGCCGATGCCCTGGCGGTCGCGCTTGTTGCGCACCGTGGTGGTGTCCTGGCTCCACTTCAGGAGCGATTCGAAGTTCAATTTGTACCGGCCTTGGACGACCACGTAGGTAACGGCGCCTTCCGTAATCGCCCTCCGGACGGTCCGCTGGGAGACGCCAAACATCCGGGCGGCTTCCGAGACGGACAGGCGGATGATGGAGGCGATGGCCATAGGAAATGGGTCTATTTGTCCACACCAGAGTAGCCAAATTTCTCCAAAAAGTCAAGTTTTGACCTATCCACATTGAAAAAACCGAGGTTTTGTGCTATTCTTGGCCGTATTCACTGTAATGAATTCCGGCCCCCAACGACTTCCATGTTAGACACCAGCGAACAAATCCTCCTGTTCAAGATCCGGAAGTTCCGGGACCAGGTCGCATTTACGCGACTGTTCGAAACGCACAAGAAGGAGTTGTACCGTTTCGTTCGTTCCAAGGTCCCGACGGCCGAGGACGCGGACGATTTGATCCAGACGGTGTTCATGCGGGCCTGGGTCTACATTACCACGGCGCACCAGAAAGAGACGCATCACTTCCGCGGTCTCATCTACCACATGTCGCGCAACGCGATCGCGGACCATTACCGCCAGCGCAAGGAAACATTCTCCGTCGAGGCGATGGAAGAAGCCGGCGACGATATCGCGGACAAGAAGCAAACGACCGAGAGCGTCCACGCCCAGATCGACGTCTCGCTCATCAAAGAAAAACTCAACGTCCTTAAACCTGAATACCGCGACGTCCTGACCCTTCGATACTTCGAAGGCTTCGACGTCGCGGATATCGCGATCCGTCTCGAGAAGACGGAGAACAACGTCCGAGTCCTGCTGCACCGCGCACGCAAGGAACTCCAAACCCATTTGTGACCAACAAGGAAGTCGAACAACTCCTCCGATCCGTGAAAGACGCCCCCGAGTTCGGGGGCGACTATTCGGATGCGCGGATGGACGTGGTTTGGCAGAAGGTCGCGGCACAGATCGGCATCGATCCGAACCTTGAGCCGAAGGCGCTCACCTGGCGCGACTACTACGAGTACTACTCCTGGAAGCTCTCGCACGTGTGGCTCCAGCCGATGAGCGTGGCCATGAGCGCGTTCGCCCTCATCTTCGGCGGATGGGTCACCACGGTCAACGCCTCCTTCGACTCCGTGCCGGGCGACGTCCTCTATCCGGTGAAGCTCGTCACCGAGCGCGTGCAAATCACGCTCGCCACCTCGGGCGAGCAGCGCGCCAAGCTCCATGCGGAATTCGCGGGACGGCGCCTCGACGAAATCAACTCCATCACCTCTTCCTCCGGCTCCGACAAGGACACGCGCGTGAAGGCGGCGGTGGACGGGTTCAAACAGGAAATCGCGTCGGTCAACGACGAGCTGATGAACATCCAAATCAGTGACCCGTCGCAGGCGGCCTCCCTCGCCATGATCGTCGATCAGAAAACCGACGAGTACGAGGCGACCATCAACCAGTCCGAGCCGTCGGTTCCGGAAGGCAGCAAGACGGACGTCGCGGAGGCGCTTGACGCCGTTCAACAAACCAACTCGCAGGCCGTGAACGCCATCGTTGACAGCAACGAGGCCGATAACCAGCCGCAGACGGAAGAGTCGCTCCAACAGAACTTCCAAGACCAGCTGAATGACACCAATACGCGCGTCGCGCTCTCGCTCGGCCGGCTCACGGTCATCGAGTCCGCGCTCGCGAAGCGCGGAATCTCGAATCCGCTGATCGCCACCATCCGCGTCGACGTCTCATCCCATGACGCGGCCGTCCACGCGGCCATGAGCACGTTCGCGGCCGGCGGATATCGCGCGGCCTTCGATCAGCTCTCGGATATCGACGCGCGGCTGTCGGTCGCCGAGGACCGTATCACGCAGTTGGAAATCGAACTCACGACCGGGCTGTAGTCTCCGGCCCGGGCGCCCGCGAAGCGGACGTCTCGCCGGGGACTAACCCCGATCACTTCATTAAGTCGCGGACAGACTGAAACGTCGAGGTCGCAAGGCCGTTTGTCCGCCTTAGAAACTAATTGGCTACACACTCATTTACCTTATGACCGATTCTCTCAACATGGGGAAGCGCGCCTTCACGACGGCTGTTGCCGCCGCGACCATTCTTTGGTCGGTTGGTGTCTCCTCTTTCGTGGCGCCGATGACGGCTCGCGCGGCTACCGCCGGCGACCTCATCAAGGGAACCACGCTCTCGACCCTGTACTACATGGGTTCTGACGGCTCCCGCTACGCCTTCCCGAACGAGAAGACCTACTTCTCCTGGTACTCCGATTTCTCGGGCGTTACGACGCTCTCTGACTCCGCGCTCGCGGCCATCCCGCTCGCCGGAAACATCGTGTACCGCCCGGGCACGCGCTGGATCAAGATCCAGTCCGACCCGAAGACCTACGTCGTGACGCCGGAAGGCCAGATCCGCTGGATCGAGTCTGAGAGCGTTGCCACCGGTCTCGCCGGCAGCAACTGGAACACCATGATCGATGACGTTCCGGACACCTTCTTCGTCGACTACACGGTTGGCACCTCCCTCACGGATGCCGGCGACGCCTTCAACGGCGCCCTCGTCTCCATGGGCGGCTCGGACTACCTCGTGTGGAACGGCGCGAAGCGCTCGGTCTCGTCCGCTGGCCTCACGGCCAACGGTCTCCAGACCCGCAACGTGCTCGACGGCTCCTCGATCGACCTCGCTGGTCTCTCGACGGGCACGGCGATTTCCGCGGAAGTCTCTGAGCTGACCGATTCGGCCCAGCTCGGCGGCACGACGGTGACGGGCGGCCTCTCGGTCTCCCTCGCCTCGGACACCCCGGCTTCCTCGACGATTCCGTCGGGTGCCTCCTCGGTCTCCTTCACCAAAGTGAAACTCATGGCTTCCTCGGGCTCTGCCTCGGTGAGCCAGATGGTGTTCCACCTCGGTGGCGTCGGAGCGGTTT
>DAISXX010000100.1:0-4511 GCA_036825695.1 Patescibacteria group bacterium
GGTAATGCTCGTGCGCGTCCCGCCGATGTCCAGGATGGCGATCGGGCTCTTGTCCTTGCCGACGAGCGAGCGCACGAGCGCGAACGCCTCGGTGTCGAGCGCCTGCAAGTCCAGCTTTGCGTATTTGAAAATCTCGATGTACTTCTGCACGAGCGACTTCGCCGCGCCGGTCACGAGCACGCGCACGTGGTCGGACGGCTTGATCTTCGGGTCCGGAACCTTGGCTTTCGGATCTTGGATCTTTTTATTTTCCTGTCCGTCGATGAACGTCGCGTACGTGATCATCTCGGAAAGCGGCATCGGGGTGAGCTTCCCGATCTGCGCGTCCACGAGCGGCTGCATTTCCTTTTCCGTCTTGCGCTTCGGCACGCTCACGATGGCCGAAAAGACGCTCGAGAGCGGAAGCGCGGCCATCACCTTGGTGGCCTTCGTGCCAGACTTCTCGCACAGCTTCGCGAGCATCTCGCCCGCGAGCCGCGTGTTCTCAAATGGCGCCGGAAGCGCCTGTCCGGCCTTCGGCTCGGAATACCCGTACGTCATGAGCTTGGCGCGCCCCTTCTCGTTGGCCAATTCCACCAGCTTGAATCCGCCGGCGCCGATATCGACGCCAAGAAACGTGTGCGTTGTTTTTCCTCCGAACAATGCCATATGTCGCATTATATCACACGTGCGCGTCGATGCATTCGTTGACCACCGCGTCGGCCTCCTTGTTGTACGCGCGCAACACGTGGCGGAACGTGACTTTCTTGAAGCTCAGCATGAGGTTGTGCACCTCCATGAATCGTTTCGCGATGTCCGGGTTCTTCACCTTGTACTGCCCGTTCAGCTGCTTCACCGCAAGCTCGGAGTCCATCACCATGTCCACCTCCGTCGCGCCCATGGTCTTCGCGCGCTCGAGGCCGATGATGATGGCGGTGTACTCCGCCTGGTTGTTGGTATCGCGGCCCAGCCAGCGCGAAACGCGCGCGAGGATCTCGCCTTCCTTGTCGCCGTGCAGCGTCTTGATCACCGCGCCCGAGGCGGCCGGTCCCGGGTTCCCTCGCGATCCTCCGTCGGTGTAGATGCGAACTTTCATACGCGCAAGTCAACGATTCTCAACTGCAGTTCCTTATTCCCGTTCCACTCGTTCACGCCAACCTCGTAGGCCGCGTCGAAGCGGTTGCCGAGCCTGAGCTTCTGCGCCCACTCGCCGAATCCGAAGCCGACCATCTTTGCCATCTTACCATCCGGTGACGTGACCGTCAGTCGCAGGTGCTTGCCGTCCGCTCCCATGGTGGCGACGCCGCTCACCGTAAGCCCGGTCGTCACGAACGCGGGCTTCGGATTCCCCTCGCCGAACGGCGCGAGCTTCGCCATAGCGTCGACCAATTCCCAATTCGCGTCGCCAAGCGGAATCTCGCCGTCCGTCCGCAGCGTCGGAACGAGCTCGCGTCCGGCCAGCGCGCGCTCGGCGTACGCGTGCATCTCGACGACCGCCGCGGAGAACCGATCGTCGCCCGTCACGGAAAATCCGCAGGCCTGCGGGTGACCTCCAAATTTGTCCAAGTGCGACGCGGCCGCACGGAGGCAATCGGTGACGTCGAATCCTTCCACCGAACGTCCGGATCCGACGAACTTCCCGTCGACCTTCCCGACCACGTACGCGGGACGTCCGTACAGATTCACAAGTTTCCCCGCGACAAGCCCGACGAGCCCGGCCGGCCATCCGTCGCCGACCGCCACGACCAACTTCTGTTCGCCCGGGTCGCCGACCTGCGCGACGGCTTCCTTGTACATGGCCTCGCTCGCCTTCTGACGGTCGATGTTCGCGTCGTTCAGTTCGCCGACGAGCACCTCCGCGCGCAGCGGATCTTCCTCCAGCAGCACGTTGAGCGCCGCGCTCGCGTGGCGCATGCGTCCGGCGGCATTGATGCGCGGCCCGATTTGGAATCCGATCGTATACGTATCCAGCGCCCCAAGCGTCCCGCCCGCGACCTCGATGAGTTTCTTCAGCCCGACGCGCTTCGTCTTGTTGAGCACCTTGAGACCAAACGATTCAAGCGCGCGGTTTTCACCCGTAAGCGGCATGACGTCCGTGACGGTCGCGATCGCGACGAGATCGAGGAGCCATTTTTCATATCCTTCCACGAACGCGTTCGGCGCCGAATGGGGGCGGAGGACAGGGCTCCCATCGCCCGGAGCGAAGCCCGAAGGGCGAAGTAAGGACGATGGGATGGCCGCAGCAGGGGCCCCATTCGACGCACGCTGCCGTGCCTCCTCGATCAACCCGCACGCCATCTTGAACGCCACCCCCGTCCCACAGAGCGTTTTGCTCGGATAGGTCTCGCCGGGAACAAGCGGGTGGATCAAAATCGCGCTCTCGGGCAGCTCGGCCGGCATGGTGTGGTGGTCGCACACGATGGTATCGATGCCGAGCTCCTTTCCGCGGTCGATAGCCGGCTTATTCGAAATCCCGCAGTCGACCGTGATGATGAGCCTGGTCTTCTCGTGCAGGTGCAGATGCTCGACCGTGGCCGGCGACATGCCGTAACCGTCCTTCTCGCGGTCCGGGATGAACGACGTGATCGTTTTTTCGTCAAACGAAAACGCGCGACACAACTCGCGCAACGTCGAAATCAAAACGGCCGAGCCGCACACGCCATCGGCGTCATAGTCGCCGTGCACGGTTATCACCTCCCCCGCCTCAAGCGCCGCGAACGTGCGGGCCACCGCCGCCTTCATGTTCTTAAACAGTGCCGGATCGAACGAATCGCGGTCCCAATCGGGCGCGAGGAACGTATCGATGGCTTCCTTCTCCCGCAAGCCGCGGTTCCACAGCAACCGCAACAACGTCCGGTTCATCTCCGGAAACGTCTGCCGGAACGATTCCGGCGCAGGCTCGGGGAGCTGCCAGCGCTTCGACACACTAGCGGGCAAGCGTCCACGTGAACATGCTCAAAATAACGAGCACGCACAGAACCGCCCACACCTTCTGCTGCCAGTTGCGACGTTGCATAGAATGATCGTTAGCCGCGTTTCAAGACGTTGAGGTAAGCGTCCGTCGGAATGTCCACGCTGCCCTTGCCGAGGGCGGCCATCTTCTTTTTTCCCTTCTTCTGCTTGTCGAGCAGTTTGTTCTTGCGCGTCACGTCGCCGCCGTACAGCCCCGCGGTCACGTCCTTGCTCTTTGCCGAAATGCGCTCGGCGGCCACGATCTTTCCGCCAAGGGCGGCTTGAAGCTTGATGACGAACCATTCTTGCGGGATGTCATTCTTGAGCGAGGCAAGCACGCGCCGGCCGACGCGCTCGGCCTCGTCACGATACGTGAGCGTCGCGAGCGCCTCCACCGCTTCCTCCGCCACGAGAATGTCGAGCCGAGCCACGTCCGCCACGCGGTAATCGAGCAACTCGTAGTTCATCGACGCGTAACCGGAGGTGATGCTCTTCAGCTTGTCGTAAAAGTCGACGATGAGCATCGAAAGCGGCATCTCGTAGTGCAGAATGGTCTGCTGCGTCGACAGATACTCCGTATCCTTGTACATGCCGCGGCGCTCCTGGCAGAACTGCATGATACCGCCCACGTACTCGGCCGGCGTCACGAGGTCGACCTTGGCCCACGGCTCCTCGATCGATTCGATGGACGACGGATCCGGCAACTCCACCGGGCTCTTGATCGTGATCGTTTCTTTTCCCTTCACGTTCACGCGATACGCCACCGACGGAACCGTGACGATGAGGTCGAGGTTGAACTCGCGGCGCAGGCGCTCCTTCAAAATTTCAAGATGGAGCATGCCGAGCATGCCGCAGCGGAACCCGTAGCCGAGCGCGGGCGAGTGTTCCGGCTCGTAGGTAAGCGCCGCGTCGTTGAGCTTCAGGCGCTCCATGCCCTCGCGCAGGTGCTCGAAATCATTGCCTTCCTTCGGGAACACGCCGGCGTACACCATCGGTTTCACCTGCTTGTAGCCCGGCAGCGCCTCGCGCGTCGGCTGGCTCGCGACCGTGATGGAATCGCCGACGCCGCACGCGTGAATGTCCTTCAGTCCCGTGACGATGTAGCCGATCTGTCCCGTTTCGAGCCCGTCCATCGGCGCGTAGCCCGGAGTGAGCGCGCCCAATTCCAAAATCTCACCCTCGGCGCGCGTGGCCATCATGATGATCTTGTCGTGCTTCTTGAACGAACCGTCCACGACGCGACAGTACGCCACCACGCCCTTGTAGTCGTCGTACTTCGAATCGAACACGAGCGCGCGGGTCTGCGGATAATCCGTCCAGCGGGGCGGCGGAATGCGCGACACCACAGCCTCGAGAATGTCGGTGATGCCGATGCCCGACTTGCCGCTGGCGAGAATCGCCTCCTCGGCCGGGATGGTGAGAATGTCCTCCAACTGCCGCGTGCAGAGTTCAAGATTGGCGCTCGGTAGATCGATTTTGTTGATCACCGGGATGACCTTTAGCTTCTGGCCGAACGCGAGGTGGGCGTTGGCCACGGTCTGCGCCTCGACACCTTGGGCCGCGTCAATCAGGAGCAGCGC
>DAISXX010000101.1:0-4468 GCA_036825695.1 Patescibacteria group bacterium
ACGCAGCACGGTCTCGTTTTCTTTTTTCAGGAGCACGAGCGGAATGTGAATGTTGAGCTTGCCCACGCGCGATCCGTCGTGCACGGCGAGCGCGTCGTCGAGCATCGCCTTGAGCGCGTCGACGTCCGCGCTCGTCAGTTTGCAGTCTGGATGGCAGTTGGACCGTCCTTCCGCGAGGCTCGCGAGCTCTCCCGCGTCACCGCCGTTGATGAGCAGCGTCCCGTCGGCATCCTCTTGGAAGTCCGAGGAGTCCTTGAGCCAGAACGGGTGCGTGCGCTGCACCAGATCCTCGGGCGCGCCGTCGTGGTAGTACTTCGCGCGGATGGCCGCGTCGGTCCATCCCTCCGGCCGTTCGCTCAGCGGCATCGAGAGGTAGGCGAACGCGACCACGCCATCCATGTAGCCGAACCCGGCGCGCGAGGCGGCGGTCACCCAGTCGTTCTGGCCCTGTCCGCCGGAGACGCCGCGGTTGTTTTCCGCTCCCACGAGCCCGTCGACGAGCGCCTTGATTTCCGAAAATTCCTGCGTCAGCGCGGCGAGCCCCGTCGGCTTTTGCTCCGCGCCGAAGTCCGCGTGCGATCCGACGCCGTGCCCGTGGTCGACCACTTCCTTCAGGACGTTCGTCTTCCACGCGGTGTTCGCGACCGCGAAGCTGTGGCCGCTCTCGATGGTGAGCTTCGCGCCGTACTCGTCGAACAGCGCGATGGCGTAGCGGATCTGCGCCACGTGACGGTCGAACAGATCCTCGTCCACGTCGTCCTTGAAGTTGCCCTCCATGTGCGTCATGGTCGCGAAGTAGAACGGCGCGTCCGTCTTCGCGGCGGACGGAGAGCTGCCGGTCGGCCTGGTCGTCGTCGCGGCCGGTGGCGTCGCGGCGGGTTGTTTCGGCGTGATCGCGTACGACGTCACGAAGCCGGTGGCGACGGCAACGGCGACGAGCGATGCGGCGAGGAGGAGGGAGCGGGTGAGGGGTTTCATATGCGACAGTATCGCATGGGGAGTTGGATAAAAAAGAGACCCGTCGGGGTCGAGGGGTCAGGTGCCGATGTGGCGGAGGAACGCGCGGCACACGTCCTTGTAGTACGCGGTGCACTCCTCGGGCGGCACGAGGCCGTGGAGGTAGCGGGCGCGGGCCTTCGCGTCGGCGTCCATGTAGCGGACGCGATCGATGCGGCCGAGCATCTCGTGCGCGCGGGAGAGCACCTCGAAGTCGAGGTTCTTGATCATCCGGTCGAGGTTGCCGGACACGATGCGCTGCATGAGGTACTTCGGCGACAGCTTCGCCTCCACCATCAGGTTGATGTAGGTGGCGAACTTCAGTTTGACGCGCAGGTCGTCGAACCGCGCCACGACGCCTTCGCGGCCGCGCACCGTGAGGTCGTTCATGTGCGCCTCGAGCGCGTCGAGGTCGTCGCCCGCGTACCGTTCGGCGACGGGGATGTCGAGCAGCGTGCCGAGCTTCGTGAGTTCGTCGTGGGTGAAGTCGTGCAGCGTTACGCGGTCGTACGCGCCGATGAGCACGAACCCGCTCTGTCCGCCGTAGTCCACGTGCACCTTGGTGGCCGGATCGATGATCTCGACGAGCACCGTGATGTTCGGGGAGACCGTGGTCCGCCACCGCGTCCGCAGGTGCTCGCGCGTCATGATCGCGGCTCCGAGCTTGGAGCTCGGGCTGTCGAACGAGCCGCGGGTGGTCACGTGCCAGTTGCGCAGGCGGGAGAAGTTGATGCCGAGGTGGCCGTCCTTCTTCTCGCTTGCCGTCCAGGAGACGCCACGCGGGAGCACGAGCGTTTCCGGATGCTCGCCGCGGTTGAAGAACTTCGGGAACGCATGTGCCACGAGCGTTCCGTCGTGGTCGAACGCGCTTCCGCGGCACATGCGCAGGGCGGGCGTCCATCCTTCCGGATAGGCGTGCAGCGTGTTGTGCGCCGCGCCGGTGTAGTTGTACTTCATGAGCCCGAGCTCGTCGCTGAAGTCGACGCCGACGAGCGCGCCGATCGCGGGCGCGCCGTTCTGCTGCTCGTAGCGGAACAGGTCCGCCATGGCCCGGACGTTCGCCGGATCGCTTCGCCAGCGCTTCGCTGCCTCGCGGCTCGTGACGCCGGCCGCGATGAGCGTTCGGGTGAAATGACCGAGAATGTCGACGCCTTCGCGGCGTTGGTCGATATGCACGTGGAACTCCGTTGTGTGCGCGGCGACGGTAGCACGGGATGGCTTGACGGTCAATGGGTTTCGCGCTAGGATCCGTCCTCACCCTGGAGGGTTTCATGGCCCGTTTGCCGCTCAAAGAGAATCTCGCGACGTTCCTGGCGCGACTGCGCAGCGCCGGGTTCTCGGAACGCGACGTGCACCTGATCCACGCCGCCTACATCATCGCGAAGGCCGAGTTCCGATCGATGTCGCGCAAGGAGCGCGACGCGTACGGAAATGCGGTTCGGTATTTCGAGCATCTTCGCCGGGTGGCGATCATCCTCGTCGAGCTCGGGTGTCGCGACCGGGACGAGATCATCGCCGCGCTCCTCCACGACCTCGTCGAGGACACGCGGCTCACGGTCGCGTTCGTCGAGGCCGTCTTCGGCCCGGCGGTCGCCCATCGCGTGAGCCAGGTCAGCAAGGTGCCGAAGGAAGGCTACCTCGAACGGCTCGTCGCGTTCGCGACGTGGGAGACCCTTCGCCTGAAGGGCTGCGACCGTCTCGACAACCTCCGTTCGCTCTCGGCCGGCTCGCTCGAGTTCCGCCGCAAGCAGATCGCGGAGACCGAGGACCATTATTACGCGCTCTTCGACCGCATGGTCCGCGAGTGCCCGCCCGCGCGCCGCGAACACGTCGACCTCCTGCGCCGCCTCATCCACGAGGAGGTCGCCAACCAGCGCCGTCTCCTCGAACGCGACCTCTCCGTCTCCGCCTGAACCAAGGCGGTCTTTTTTTAACCGCAAAGAAAAAACACCCGCGTGGGGTGTCAGAGGCTTTGCTACCGATCGATGTCCACATCGTCCGGCACGTGTCCGCAGTCCTCGCATTCGTAGAAGGTGCCGCCTCGCCCGTTGTCCCTCGGCGCGGTGTGCGAGTGCGGGCATTCCTCCTGGACCGCGCTGATCCTCCACCCGTCCTTGCCGGGGTTCTTCCTCGCCTCCGTGATGCGTTCACGGACGGCCTTTCGCCGGAGGCACGCTTCTTCGTGGCTCTTGGCGTTGTCCGCGTCCTGTTCGAACTGTTCGCAGACCTCGCAGACATACCCCGTAACTGACCTCATGGTTGCACCGAACACGTTTTCTACTCGTTTCTGAAATCCCGTCGCGTGGACAGGATGAGCATTTGATCAAAAAATTAATGGATCGTCAAGGGGTCTTCGCGGGCATGGTTGCGTCGCGCGCCTTGCGCAAAGAAAAAAGAGCCGTGTGGCTCAAGGGGCGGCGAGGCGCTCGCCGGGGTGGTTCCAGTCGAAGAAGACGACGCCCTCCCGTTCCGTGACGTTGAGGCGTTGCGGGTTTTGGTCGCCGGGGTCGCGGCGGAGCGCGCCGATGTTCGGCCCGGGATAGATCGTGTGGACGATGGCCTCGATCCCCCCGCGCGCGCGGCGAAACTCGACGGCCAGCGTCAGGAGCTTCGTGCGCGGGGCGAGGACGGCAGTGGCGGACGGTTGGACGCGGCGCGCGACCGTGTACGGGTTCGGCTCGTAGCGCTCGAGCACGCGCGAGCTGACCGAGTCGATCGGCGCGGTGCTCGACCATCCGACGTACTGCGGGTACTCGACCTCGACGTTCCGCGTGATTCCGTTTCGGGAAATGGTCACGCCGCGCAGCGCCTCGTGGCATGCCGCGAGGAGGAGTTCGACGAACGTCTTGTCCTCGAACAGCGCGTCCTCGTCGTCCCATCGGCACAGGTTGCCGGCCGCGCGCAGGTCACGGCCGCGGAAGCAGTTCTCCGCAAGCCGTCGTTTCGTGTGTCCGCGCATGCGGAAGGTGTAGTCGCACCGAGCGGCGAGGGAGTAGACCCTTCGTTCCATGAACGTTCTCCTTTGCTGTCCGGCCGGAGCGGCCGGGGAGGCGCATCATTGCAGATTTGGCGGAATTGTCAAGAAAAATGAGCCGGTGAGGGCTCAGTTGCCGTTGATGATGATCACCCGTTGCGCGGGCCGCGTGTAGCCCTCCTGTCCGAGCCACCACCAGCAGCCGGTGCCGATGGCGATGATGATGAGGGCCGCGACCATCTTGAGGTTGTCTTTCCAGCTCATGAACACTCCCTGGTTGAGCGGTCAGGTAGGCAATCAAAAAAACCGCCGGGTGTCAACCGTGCGGTTAGCCGAACTTCTTGCGGAGCGCGAGGATGGCCCTCGCGTGGTCGAAGGCCATCTCGTCGAGCGGGACTTCGGCGAGCGGGATGAGGAGCAGCTCGCTTGCCCCGTCGCCGGCCCGCGCGTCGCGGTGCTGGTGGGGGAGCAGCTCCGTTACGAAGACGATCGACGTGC
>DAISXX010000102.1:0-4353 GCA_036825695.1 Patescibacteria group bacterium
GCCGCGAGCGCCACCATGCCGAACGCCTCCGCGCGCTCGGTCGACGGGAAACAGTGCCCGTCGGCCATGCGGTAGTAGCGCGGCAGGTCCTCGTCGGACGCGTTGCCGACGAACTTCATGCGCTCTCCGAGGCCAGACGCGTTCGCGTTTGCCTCCAGACTGGCGCGCATGCTGCCGTCGCCGACGACGAGGCAGCGCCACGGATAATCGACGAGACCCTTCAGCGCCTCAATCAGAACCGGAAGACCCTTGAAGTGGTGCGCCGGGTCAAGCCCTCCGACGAACAGGAACACCGGCACGTCGTCCCGCCAGCCGAATTCCTTGCGGAGCTCGTCCTCGCGTCCCGGACGGAACCGCTCCAAGTCGACGCCAAACGGCATCACCTGCATGCGGTCGAGCGCGCCGTTCACTTCCTTCAAGTCCGACGACTCGCCGTACTCGCGCGACGACACCAAAACCGTGTCCGCGCGTCCCACGAGCCATGGGAACAACAGCTTGCGATGCGCCTCATAGATGGCCGCGCGCAGGCCGGCGACCACCGGGTCGTGGTGGTAGGTCATCACGAGCTTCTGGTCGTGACGCAGTGCCTTGCCGACGATGGCCGGTTCCGCGCCGCCGAAGAACGGATAGTGCAGGTGCACGATATCGAATCCCGAAAGACGGTGCATGAGCGACGGCACCACGCCCGCGTTGCCCACATGGAGCGGCGATGGGACGCGATGCACGTACTTCGGATCGTCCTTCACGTCCTCGTAGCGCGGCGTGAACACGTGCACGTCGTATCCGCGCGCGCGAAGCCGCTCCGTGTACTCAAACGCCACGCGGCCGATGCCGCCTCGGTACGGAGGATAGGTGCAGACGACCTGCGCGATCTTTACCATACGATGAGATGCTTGAGGACGAACCACAGAACGGAAAGAATTGGGTTCGCGACGAAGTCGACGACGGGATTCTTCGCCTCCTGGTGCGCGATGGTGCCGGTCCAGAACTTCACGATCTCTCGGTCGCCGACCTTGCGCATCAGGAACGACTCGCGGCGTTTCTTCGCGATATGCGCCCAGGTCTTCGGCGTGAGAAGGTCGAGGTACACCGACAGCTTATCACGAAGCCAGCCTCCCTTCGCGGCAAAGACGAGGAGAGCGAGTTCGAGCACGAGCAGGAACGGCGAGAGCAGCACGAGCGTCGCGATCTTGAGGTGGGACAAAAAAACGATCAGCCGCGCGCGCTCCATCCAATACAGCTTCTTGATCGAGCGGCGGAACTCGTAATGGTGGAACGCGATCGAGCGCGCGGAGAGCACGTTGCGATATCCCGCGAGCCGGATGCGCCAGCCGAGCTCAAGGTCGTCGTGGTACATGAAGTAAAAGTCCTCGAGCAGGCCGACCTCGCGCAACGCCGCGGCCCGGTACAAAACCGCGGCGCCGCTCGCGTACGTGATGTCCGTTCCGTCGAGGGGCGCGACATCCGACGCGCGCATGCGGCGTCCATTGTCGCGCGCGAATCCGAATCCCAAAAAGTGCACCATGCCGCCGGTAACGTTGATCGTCTCCGGATCCTGCCAAAGTCGGATCAGCGATTGCACGCTTCCGATCGTCTTGTCCGACTCCGCGCGCGCGACGGCCTCGCCGATGGCGTCCGGGTCAAGCTTCGCGTCGCCGTTCAGGAGATACGCGTAGTCCGCGCCTTCCAGAAGCGCGCGGTCCATGCCGAGGTTGTTCCCTCCCGCAAATCCCGTGTTGGTCTCGCTTGAAAAAAACGTCACGACCGGAAGCGCCGTGCCGGACTTCGGCACGACGTTCTCGCGGATCCACTCCGGCGTCCCGTCCGTGGACGCGTTGTCGACCACGATCAGGTGCAGCCGGTCCTTCGGGTAACGCAGCGCCTCGACCGAGCCGAAAACCCCGTCGAGAAACGCGCGGGTGTTATACGCAAGATAGACGATGGCGACCTTCGGCGCGAGATCAGACATGGTCGTCGGGTTTCTTCGGATCGTTGATCGCGATCTTGCGGACGAGCTGCGTGACGGAGCGTTCCGTCTCCTCGGTACGAACGAACAGCCGGAACACCAGATACGCGAGCACCACCGCCGCGACGTACAGCGCGAGGTCGGCACCGCGCTCGACGCCAAGCACGTTCGCGATCGCGTCCGCGCTCTTCGGCCAGAATGCCACCCCGATCACGAGCGCCCACAGCGCGCTCCACAGCAAAAACCAATGCAGGCTCACCTTCTGCTTGCGGTACTGCTTCAGCGTGCGCGTGATCGCGAACAGCGCGAACAGCGCCAGGATGGCTTGGAAGATCATACGCGCGTGAAAAACTTATCCTTGAAGATGTCCTTCACGATCCGGAACATGCGCAGCGACGACGGGCTCTTCGCGAGCGTGTCGGCGGTGTACGTGATGGTGACCGGTCGCTCGACGTAACGCAGGCGCTTCACCTTGATGAGGTCGAGGATCTGCGACGCGTGCGCCATGCCGTCGAGCGTGATGGTCATCTGTTCGGCGGCGTGGCGTGAGAGCGCGCGAAAGCCGTTGTGCGTGTCGGTCAGGTTGATGCCGGACAGCACGTGCGTGAAGAGGCGCGCGAGACGGTTGAAGAACAGGCGCGACGCCGGAAAGTTCGCCTGCTTGCCGAGAAAGCGCGAACCGAGCACCACGTCGGCCTCGCCGTTCGCGATCGGCTCCACCATCATCGGAATCTCGTCCCCGCGCATTTGCCCGTCCGCGTCGAAGTGGACGATGGCCTCCGCGCCGAGCCGCGTAAGCGCGTACTCGCCGCCGGTCTGGAGCGCCGCGCCCTGGCCGCGGTTGATCACGTGGCGCAGCACGATGGCGCCGGACGCGCGGGCGACGTTCCCCGTGTTGTCGCGCGAGCAATCGTCCACCACCACGACCGTGGAAACGAAACGACGCGCGTCGCGGACGGCGTCGGCGATGCGCGTTTCTTCGTTATAAGCGGGGATGACGGCGACCACGTTCATAGCGTGGTCAAAAGTATCTTATTTGCCTTCACGTAGTCAATGGTCTGGCGCAGGCCGTCCTCGAGGCGCACGAGGGGGAGCCAGCCGAGCTCCTTGGCGCGGGCGAGGCGCGGAAGCGCGAGTTCGGAGAGGAACGTGAGCGGCGCGTCGTGGCCGATGCCGACCTTGGTGCCGACGATGTCCAGAATCATCTGCGCCACGTCCGCGATGTCATGGTCCACGTCCGAGCCGATGTTCACGAGCCACTGTTCCGTGGGCGCGGCCATCAACCGGATCAGACCGTCGACGCAGTCGGTGACGTAAAGAAGCGCGGTGTGAAACGGTTTGCCCCCGAATACCACGATGTCCTCGCCGTCGATGGCGGACAGCACGAAGTCGGGAATGAGCTGGCCGTCGTTGAGCGGCATGCGCGGACCGTAGGTACGGAAGATGCGCGCGACCTTCGCCTCAAGCCCGTGCACTTGGCGATACGTCGAGAACATCGTCTCCGAGAACCGACGCCCCTCGTCGTAGCACGCGCGCGGCGACAGGTGGTCGAGCGTCGCGCCGATGTCCTCCTCGGTGACGTACGGATGTTCCTGGTTCCGCGGTCCGTACACCACGGCGCTCGACGCGAGCAAGACGCGCGCGCGATATTTTCGCGCCAATTCGAGCACGCGATAGTTGCCGACGGAATTCGAAAGCAGCGTCTGGATCTTAAACTGGTCAAAGTCCTTGATGGAGGTCGGGCACGCGAGGTGATAAATCTCCTGAATGCCCTGGAACGGCAACTTGAACGAAGCGAGCTCCGGAAAGGACTCGAGCTCGAACGGCTCGTTGATGTCGAGTCGCAGGAACTGAAAGTTCGGGTTCGGAAGAAGCGAGTCGATGTTGCGCACCGCGCCCGTGGAAAAGTTATCGACGCAGATGACGCGGTTCCCTTCCCGAATCAACCGCTCGCACAGATGCGACCCGATGAACCCGGCCCCGCCGGTCACGAGAATGTTCTTTCGCTCAAAGCTCAGTTCAGCCATACGGGAATAGTATACACCAATTACGGACTCCAAGCCGCGACGTTCAGGCCGGAGCGGGACGATTCGTCGCCCGCGAAGAACTGGCCGATGCCGCGTCCAGACGGGTCGAAGACGCGAACCTGCGGCCCGCCGCCCGGCCCCGGGGCGGCAATGATGGAATCGCGGCCGTCAAGGCGGCCGACCGAGACGCGCACGCCTCCGCGAAACAAGGAGTCGTAGGCGAAAAACGAGCCGAGGACCGTCCCCGCTCCGTCAAAGACGCGGACCTGCGGCCCGCCGCCGACGTCCGTGCCCGTGACGATCTCATCCGTCCCGTCGCCGTCCACGTCGCCCGCGGAAACGAACACGCCGCTGCCGTAC
>DAISXX010000103.1:0-4304 GCA_036825695.1 Patescibacteria group bacterium
TGCAGTGTTATGGTTAAATGCTTCCAACATCTTTAGAAGTACTTCTTCTATTTGGGTATCTTTAACGAACGAGTAATTGGCCGGATATAAAAAACCTTCTGGATTACCAGGTTTTACTCCAAGAGGTAACTCCAAATTTCTCAGCGCAGTTTTCACTTCATCTTTTCCGTAACCGGCGGCTACTAGCGATGTAATAACCTCAGCCAGTCGAGCTCCATCCTTAACAATAATTAACCCAACAATTCTTTTGCTGTCGAGCAATTGCATAAGCGCCGTTTTTGCCGGAATATTCCGCTCCAATAAATGATCACCCGGTGCGATTCGGGATGCACGCTGATCTCCCACAGCAACTCTAAAAAACGCATCGATTGATTTGACTACGCCCGAATCAAAAAGCGATTTCGCAATTTCGGAACCACTTTCGCCATTGGTGATTGTGATTAATACCTGCGCGCCAGCAATCCCCGCGGCATAATCCGGCGCGGATTTTGGTCCACTATGGATAAAACGCAATCCCGAAGTTACAAGAAGTACCACTAATATCGGCAGAAACAGGGTGCGAATTACTTTCATAATGGAACGCCAGCTGGTTTATTTTGACCTTTCTCAATTTGTAAGGCGAACTCTAAAATATTCGCAGCCGCAAACTGGTCGATAATGCCGCGATTTCGTGATGGTGCTTTGCTAAGAGATTGGAGTTGTCGTTCCGCACTCTTTGTCGAAAAGCGTTCGTCGATCAAAAAAACTTTGAAACCAAAATTATCGCGAATCATTTCTCCAAAGAGTTTCGCTTTATCACTACTTGCCCCCGCGGCCCCAGAAAGATGAGTTGGTAAACCTATATATACATGGATCGGAGCAATGTCATAAAATAATTCGGATAATTCACGTTGCAAGGTAACAACTTCGTTCTTAAGCGTAGTTAATGGTGCGGCTAAAATCGCTTCTTGATCCGAAACCGCGACGCCAATCCGCACATCACCATAATCGAAAGCTATCCGCTTGCCACGCTCCATATTATTTACCAGCAGCGGCTGCAATTAATTCTTTAATGGCAATAAATGCGGCATCAATTTTTGTAAGCTCAACGCCACCGCCTTGTGCAAAATCATCTTTTCCGCCACCGCCACCGCCGGATTCGTTCGCGCAATCGGACGTATCGAAGGAGCAATCGCTCGCGCATGAGAGCGAGCCCGAATCAAACCCTTCGGACGCGCAGGAAGCGCCGTCCAAGTCGCCATGGTCACAGTCCTCGCCCGGATCCACGAACCCGTCGCCGCAACTCGCGCCAGTCTGGAGGGACGACTCAAGCGCGAAGCTCGCGGACGAACTGAGTCCACCGGCATTGCCGAGCGACCCGTCGATGGAGTAGCTCGCGGAAGAAATTGTCTTTCCGCTCGAAAAAGCGTCCCCGGCCGAGCCGATCCTGAAGCTGGCGCTCGCGATGTCGTCATACCCGCAGCCAGAGACGACAAGCAGCGTCGCCGCGACCAACAGGGACGTCTTGGCGGAGGCAAGGCGAATTTCCATAGGCTATGTTCCCGAAACGGCGTCGATTGCCGTCCAATCGTAAAAAATGGTGGTGTAGGCGATGGCGTGGAGCGCGCGCCAATCGGCGGCCGTCACGGGGATATGCGCGTACTTCGCGCCAAATACCACGAGTGACTGGCGCTCGTGCGCGACGTTCCGTTCGGCAACGTCGGCCGGATAACACGTGTCGTACGCCATGCAGTGCAGTGCCTCCCACTCGACCGCGGTCGACGGCATGCGTCCGGCGAACGCGCCAAAATAGACGAGCGCGGCCGCCTCGAGCGCCTTGTCCGAGACCGGCGCGGAAGACCCGCCGATGGCAAGCGAGACCGTTCCGTTCGCGCGACTGGTTTCCGCGTCGATCTTTTCCACGCCGTCCGTGATCAGACGAGAGGTGTCGTCGACCGAGATCGTGGCGCTTCCGGCCGCGAGCGTCCGGAACGTGACGGTCGCGAGGAGCGAGGACGCGGTCACCCGCTCGCCGAACTTGTACGCGCCGAAGGTGAGCGTTCCGTTCGCGTTGTCGATCCCGTAATCGGGCGACAGCGACGGAAACGACGGCGCGAGGTCAAACCAAATCGCCTCCACCGCTCCCGGATTGAACGAGAGGTTCGCGCGCACCGTGTCGATCGCTTCCCCGTTCGGGTTCACCCATACCGCCACCTTGATGTCGTCGCCGACGGCCGGGACCGGGTTTGACGCGGACAGCGCGAAGAACGCGGAACCGGCGGCACGGGCCGGAAGGACCGGCGCGAACAACACGACAAATAAAATGATGGGGGTGAAGAGCGATGAACGTCTCATATAAACGAATTATATCACGGACGGACGAAACAAAAAAACGCCGACGTGTGTCGGCGTTTTTTGGTGGGCGGCACAAGATTCGAACTTGTGACCTTCACAATGTCAATGTGACGCTCTAACCAACTGAGCTAGCCGCCCTCAAATGTGGCGATACTATAGTCAACGCCCTCCCTTCTGTCAATGCGGGGTCAAACCGTCATCATCCGTCTGGTCGAAGGTGATCCAGGGCTTCGACTTCGTGGTGGAAAGCCTGAGGATGACCGCGCCGACACCGACGAGCACGATGAGCCCGAGCAGGAACGCGCTGAAGATGCCGACGAATCCGCATCCGAAGATGGCGGTGATGGCCTCCGCCTTGGACTCGGAGGAAACAAGACACGCGTTCATCGCGTCACCGGCGAGTCGAACGCCGCCCCAAGCCGCGCCCGACGCGCAACCGAGGGCAAGCAGCGTGAACAGGCAGCTGAAGCGCACCTTGCGCACCGAGCCGAGCTTGAGCACGGCCATGACCGAAAAAAACACGCCGCCGAGCACCCAGTACACCAAAAACCAGATGAGCGCGATGAGCCAGGCGAACAATCCGAGGTCTGCATTCATAGTGACCACAGGGTAGCACGAATCGTGATAGTATAGTAAGGTCTTAATCCATTTGAAGGCCCGTAGCTCAGCTGGTTAGAGCGCCGAGCTTATACCTCGGTGGTCGATGGTTCGACTCCATCCGGGCCTACCAACGCACTATGCCATTCCTTTTTCTCGGCGTCGTCATTTTTCTGCTCGGAGTCTTCATGTTCCGGTTGGGCAAGAAGGGACACAACCACGACTTTGAGCTCGGCTCGATCGGGCTCATCATCGGCGGCATCATTCTCATGATTTTGTATGGGCTGTTTTACCGCGGACTGACATTGTTCGGACCGCAATGAACGCTATGAAAGAACTGAAGGTCGGACCAAAGAACGTCGGGCTCCGGCTCGACGTCGCGCTTTCCGCGGAGCTTGAGGCTCCGCGCGCGCAAATCCAGAAACTGATCAAGACCGACGCGGTCACGGTGAACGGCAAGGCCGTCACCGCGCATCTCCTTCTTCGCGAAGGTGACGTCGTTTCGTTTCCGCCGCTCCCGAAGCTCACGAAGCGCGTCGCTCCCACCGTGAGCCTTGAGATTTTGTACGAGGACAAGGACGTGGTCGTCGTGAACAAGCCGGCGGGCATCATCGTCCACCCGATGAACGACACGGACAAGCGCACGAGCGTCATCGGTTCCCTGCTCAAGGGACGCGCCGGGCTGAAGAAGGTCGGCGACTCGCCGCTGCGCCCGGGCATCGTGCACCGCCTCGACCGCGCGGTCTCCGGCGTGATGATCGTCGCGAAGACGAACAAGGCGTTCGACTTCCTAAAGGAACAGTTCGCCACGCGCGCCGTCGACAAGGAGTACGTCGCGCTCGTCTACGGCAAGATGCCGAAGGACCACGGCACCATCGATTTTAAAATTGCCCGCTCGAAGCACCTCGGCCGCATGGTCAGCCGCCCGGAAGGACAGGAAGGAAAGGAAGCGCTCACCGAATACGACGTGCTCGAGCAATTGAAGACGGTCGCACTCGTGGCCGTGAAGATCCACACCGGCCGCACGCACCAGATCCGCACGCACTTCAAGGCGCTCGGCCACCCGGTGGTGGGCGACACGCTGTACCACACGAAGATCGTCCATATCCGCCCCATCGAGCTCGACCGCCTGTTCTTGCACGCAAAACGACTTTCCATTACCCTTCCGGACGGCAGCCACAATACGTTCGAGACGGAACTTCCCGCCGAATTGTCCGCGCTGCTCACGACGCTCCCGAGGAAATGATATGCCCAGGATTTTCGTCATCACCGGCCCGAGCGGAGTCGGTAAGACCACGGTCGCCGAGCGTCTCCTTGCGCTCCGGCCGAACCTCCGAAAAGTCGTCACCTGCACCACGCGCGCGCCGCGCGAC
>DAISXX010000104.1:0-4303 GCA_036825695.1 Patescibacteria group bacterium
GCGCACAAATGGAACAGGAGCCAAGAATCGATCGTCCCGAACGCGAGGCGCCCGTCCTTCGCGAGGCGCTTCACGGCCGGCACGCGGTCGATCGCCCAGCGGATTTTGGACGCGGAGAAGTAGGAGTCGATCGGCAGTCCGGTGCGGGCTTGCACCGCGCGGCCGCTTTTCCGACGCAGCGTACGGCAATCTTCCGCGGTGCGCGCGTCCTCCCAACCGATGACCGGATACGCGGCCTTCCCGGTACGCGCATCCCACAGCACGGTGGCTTCGCGCTGGTTGGTGATCCCAAGGCCGCGGATCGCGTCGACGGACACGCCGCTCGCCTTCACGGCTTCCCGCAGCACGCGCTTCGAGGCCTCGACGATCTCCCTCGGGTCCTGCTCCACCCATCCGCGCCGCGGGCGCGTCTTGCCGATTTCCCGGTACGCCCTCGCGAGCACCCGGCACGACCCGTCAAACACAAACGCCTTGATGCCGGTGGTGCCGACGTCAAGGACGAGCACCGCGCCATTACGCGGCCGGATGCTCGGCGAGCAGCTGTTTGAAGACGAAGGCTGGATCTTCATGAAGGACGACGATACGGTCGAGCGCGCGCAGGAAGAAAAATTCCGAGGCGCGGTCGCCGAGCAACGACAGGATGAACGGCAGCGAGCGGCAACCCTCGCTCTCGATGGTACAGGTGCCGCGTTCCGCGATTTCGCGGCCGGCGGTTCGGTTGCGCGAGTCCGGGCTCATGGCCGTGGCAAGAAAGTCCCCGGCCCCGGCGGTCGACTCGATGGTCGACGCCTTGCCGCCGAGCTCCACGGCAATCGCCTTCATTTCCTGCAAGGCGATCCCCGCGAGCCATCCCTTCCCGTTCCAACCCCAGTTCAAGCCTTCGGCCACCCCGAGCCCGACCGCGTACACGTTCTTGAGCACGGCGGACAACGCGACCGAGCGAGGATCGTCGGACGATTCGACGCGCACGCAGCTTCCCTCAAACAGCGGCGCGACCTGGTCGAACGCCTTCGGCGCTCGGGACGCAAACACGCCGATTCCCGGAAGCCCGGCGACGATTTCCTCCGCGAGCATCGGTCCGCCGAGCAGCCCGAACGGATGACTGTCCGCGAGCGTTTCCTCCAGCACGGCGTCCATCGTCTTGAGCGTCACGGCCTCGACGCCTTTCGACAAGACGACGACGACCGATCCGGCGCACAGCATCGGACGAATCCGCGTCGCGACCTCGCGCACGGCGAACGACGGAACGCAGACGAACACCGCGTCCGCCTCGGGCACGGTCTCCTCGAGCGGCCGCATGTCCGGCACGCGCGACGCGTCCTTGTCCCACAGCGAAATCGACGCCCGGTCCCCGATCACGGCCGCGAGCGCGGCCCCGATCTCGCCGGCGCCGACGAATACGACGCGCGCCATAGGCTAGCTTTCCTCCTCGGCGACCGGCGTCTCGACCGTCACCCATGTGTCATCCGCGTGGCATTGGTAGACGACGCGGTCATAGTGCTGTGCCGGATTCTCCGTATTGACGTTCGTCCGGTCCGTTCCCATGTGGCCGCCGCAAGTTGGGCAATTCATATGCGTACAGGATAGCCCGTTGCCGAGGAACGCGCAATCGGGTACATTCGTCTTCTATGCAAGACATCCTTTCGGCAATGCGACACCGGTACGCGGTCCAGACGTTCGACGCGACGAAGCGGGTCAGCGACGAGGATCTGCGAACTATTTTGGAGGCGGGCCGTCTCTCGCCAAGCGCGTTCGGCGTGGAACCGTGGCGCTTTGTGGTAGTGGAAAACGCCGAGATTCGCGCGAAACTCCGCGAGGCGAGCTACGGGCAGTCGAAGGTGACCGACGCGTCGCACCTGATCGTGATCGCGCGCCGCACGGACGCGCGCGAGAAGATCGTGGACGAACTGATCGAGCGAACGGCCAAGACGCAGGGCAAGGACCCGTCGGAACTCGCCGGACTCCGCCAGATGGTGGAAGGCGGCATTTCGGCGAAGGACGACGCGCAACTCGACGCCTGGGTGCGCGCCCAAACCTACATCCCGCTCGGCGTGATGGTGGAGACTGCCGCGTTGCTCGGCGTGGACTCGGGCCCGATGGAAGGGTTTGACCCCGCGGCCGTGGACGCGATCCTCGGGCTCGCCGACCAGCATCTGACCGCAACCACGATGCTCGCCCTCGGAACCCGCGGAGACGACCACGCGGCATCGCGCCCGAAGGTACGTCGCGCGTTCGAAGAGGCGACCGCGTTCGTCCGCTAACAACAAAAAAAAACGCGCCAGGCCGTGGCCGGGCGCGTTTTTTGCTAGACCACGTACGCGCCGTCCCGAAAGACGACCGTCCCGTCGACCGTTACCGTCCTCACGTCCACGAACACGTCCACGTGATACAGGCTCGTGCGCTTCGGGAAGCCGGGCTTGGCGTAAATGGTGTGTTTGCCGCCGAGCGAGACGTGGATGCCGCACATGCGCTCGTAGCTGCCGACGTCCTTCAGGAAGCGGTGGCGCGTCAGGGCGCGGTTCATGCCGAACCCGAGCTCGCGCACGGTGAGCGCCTCGTCGGCCTTGATGTGGTCCATCATGGCGACGAACTCCGAAGGCGCGTATTCGACGTTTACGAGAATTCCCTTCTCGATCGTCGCGCGGATCGGTCGCTCCGGAACCATCAGCTCGAAATTCGTATCCGCGAAGGCGAACAGGTCGACCGTTCCGTTGACGTTCTCAAGAAGTGCCGGCTCCGTGAACACCTCGCCGATCGGGAACTGCCCGCCGACGTTCTTCATCCCCGCGTAATCGCCCGTGTTCAGCTTCGCGGTCTCGAACGGTCCGTCGTACACGAGCTCCGTTTCCGCACAGGACACGACGATCCGCTTCGCGCCGTCGATCGCGGCCTTGATCTTCGGACCGACCGTTCGGTAATACTCCTTGTCGTATGCGATCGCGTCGACGTACGTCGCGAGCTCGTCGCCCTGCATCCGGCGCAGATGCGGATGCTCGATCACGCACAGCTCGCGCTTGAACAGCTCGAGTCGGAACCGAAAGTTGTCGAGCCGAAAACTGCCCGACTGCACGAGCACGACCAAGTCGCCCGGCGACATCACGTTCATGGAAGCGCGCACCTGCTCGGGCGTCGTTTCGTCAAAATCAACGAACTGAGCGTCGGGCAGCGCGGCGCGATACCCCTCGGTCATGAGCGACGAGAGCTCGGACTGGCGGTCGAACACCACGAGGGACCGCCTGGGCGGCGCATACCCGATCGCGGAATAAACCGTGTCCCGAAGGTTCTTTGTCAGAATTGGGAGGAGTGGGTGCATGGACGTTGGGTAGTCCGGCCAGAGTACCATACGGGGGCCGTTCCTACATCTCCCAAATCCCGCGAGGGTTCTCCCGCCGTTCCCGCTCCGCCTCTTCTTCCCGGCGCCTCCGCTCGCGTTCTTCCCATTCGCGCTGCTGCAACGGATCGAACCCCGGGGCGTGAATTTCGTTTTCTCCGCGCGTCGGCGGAACCGGACGCCCTTCCCCGGGCTCGTCGTCATCGTCGTCCTCGTCCTCATCCTCACCTGACTTCTTGCCCGCCGGTTCCGGCGTCTTCCAAATCGGCTTGCCGACTTCGTCGTCCGCCGGCGCGGCGGACTGTTCGCGCCGCTGCCCTTCTGAAAATTTCATACCGTTACGTTTCGATCATTGATGGTAGGTTCCGCGCCACTGAACCTCTCACGAACCGAGCGCGAGAATGGCCTCCCATTCGCCCTCGGTCACCGGCTGGACGGACAGGCGCGAATTCTTCACAAGGACCATGTTCTCCAGTTCCGCGGCCCCCTTGATCTCGTCGAGCGTCACGTCGCGCGCGAGCGGCCGGACCGCGGCGATGTCTACGACGGACCACGAACCGCCATTGGAAGCCTCGTCGGAATACGCCTCGCGGACGATCTTCGCGATTCCCTTGATCGCCTTCTCCGCGCCCGAATGGTACACGAACGCCGCATCGCCCTCCTTCATCTGCCGCATCATGTTGCGCGCCAAAAAATTCCGTACCCCGGTCCAGGCCGTCCGCTTGTCGCGCACGAGGTCGTCCCAGGAATACGTTCCGGGTTCTGTTTTTACGAGCCAGTGGTTCATACGGATACAGTATAACAAAAACGCCAGCCGTCGGCTGGCGTTTTTGTGGCAGGGGCGGAAGGAATCGAACCTTCGTCAGAGGTTTTGGAGACCTCCGTCCTACCATTGAACGACGCCCCTATGGGTTCTTTGGTGCCGAAATAATATCTGGATTGACGTGATCCGTCAATTCCCGTATCATCCGC
>DAISXX010000105.1:0-4250 GCA_036825695.1 Patescibacteria group bacterium
AGGGCCGAAGGGTCAGGGTCGCGTCAGCAGCTGCCGACGCTCGCGTCGCGCAGAGCGGCCGCGAGGATCGCGTCGCGCGTGCGTTCGCGAATGAGGCCGTCGGCCCAAACGCGCATCGGGTGGTCTTCCGGATTGCCGGTGACGACGACGCGCAGGCGTCCGTCGTCGAATTCCACGCGCGGGTTCTCGAGCATGACGCGTCCGTTATCGACGAAGGCCGGAGCCTCCGTCTCGACGAACGGCTGGTCAAGATTCAGAAGAATCTGCGGTCGTGCCTTCTCGATCACGCTCTCCGCGATTCGATCGAACGGATATTGCGCGTCGAGCGCCCGAACGAACGCCCCCATGAATTCGATGCCTTCTCGCGCCATCCGCGAGACTTCCGAGAACAGGTCGATCGGACGCATGGTCCCCTCGAACCGAATCGCGCCTCCAACGGTGCCAACGACGACGAAGCGGTCTTCCGTGACGACAACCTCTGCCGCTCGACCCCAGAGGATGAGAAGGAAGGCGTCGACCGGCGGCTCGCAGACGGGCTCCGCGCTTCCGTCGGGCCTGCGGACGAATCCAATGCGGATGCTGTGGGACATGGTCACTCCGTTGTGCGGAAAAATGATCGCGCAATTTCGAAGAAATGTCAAGCGTGACAGGACCGTTTCGATGTCGTAGGATGGCCACGATATGCCGAAACAAAAACTCCGGCGTTACGACGTCGTCACCATTTTCCCGAACATGATTCCCGGCTATGCCTCGGAATCCATTTTGGGCCGCGCGCAGGGTCAGAAGATCATCGCGATCGCGGCACACGATTTGCGGCAATGGGCGCCGGACAAGCATCGGTCGGTGGACGATTCGCCATACGGCGGCGGCCCGGGAATGGTGATGAAGGTGGACGTTTGGGATAAGGCCGTCGCGGCCGTGAAGAAAAAGAAGGCCGTGAAGTCCACGCGCGTCATCGTGACGTCCGCGTCTGGAAAGACGTTCACGCAGCAGGACGCCGTGCGGCTCGCGAAGTACGAACGCGTCATTTTCATCTGCGGCCGCTACGAGGGCATCGACGCGCGCATCGAGGAACACGTTGCCGACGAAGCGTTTTCAATTGGCAACTACGTGCTCACGGGCGGGGAGCTGCCGGCGCTCGTGATGATCGATGCCATCGCGCGCAACGTGCCGGGCGTGCTCGGCACGAAGGAATCGCTCGCCGAGGAATCGCACACGGTGGAAGGCGTGCTCGAATATCCGCAGTACACGAAGCCGGCGGTTTATAAAAAATGGAAGGTGCCGGAGGTGCTGCTCTCGGGCGACCATAAGAAGATCGCAGAGTGGCGCAAGACGCAGTCCGAAAACCGATAAAAAAAAGACGACGCGTCAACGTCGTTCGGAAATGACGGGCAGACTGGCGAACGCCCTTAGCACTCTTGCGAATTTCCGTCAGATTTCCTAAACTTTCGGCGAGCCAAGGAGTCGCTCATGGACCTTCCCGACAACCTGCACGTACTTCCCCAGACCGCCAACGTGCGCGCGCTCATGTCCACGCTGCGCGACAAGACCACCAATTCCCAGAGGTTCCGCCGCGCGGCGGACCAACTCGGCGACATTCTTGCGATCCACGCGCTCGCAACCCAGCCGGTTGCGGACGGGCACGTGGTGCGCTCTCCGACCGGCGAGGAGCCGCGCGGCGCCAAGCTGGGTGGGCTCCAGGCGCTTGTGCCGATTCTGCGCGCGGGCCAGGCGCTCGTGCCCTCGTTCGACAAATTCATGGACGATCCGATGATCTGGCATCTCGGACTGTCGCGTGACCACCAGACGCTTCTCCCGCGCGAGTACCGCTGCGATGTGCCGGAGAACGTGGACCCGAACGGCCTCTGGGTGCCGCACTGCTACGTGCTCGACCCGATGCTCGCGACCGGCGGCTCGGCCGAATACGCCGTGCGTCTCCTCAAGACCCGCGGCGCGCAGAAGATCACGTTCGTGGGGATCGTCGGCGCGCCCGAGGGGGTCCGGTTCCTGCACGAGCGTCACCCTGACGTCGACATCCATCTCGCCGTGCTCGACCGGTGCCTCAACGAACGGGGCTACATCCTTCCCGGCCTTGGAGACTTCGGCGATCGGTACTACCACACCGTCTGACCCCTCGACTTCGTTCGGGGTCATTTTTATTCGCATGGGGAATAAAAAATCGGCCCGAGAGACGGGGCCGAAGCGGGTCAGGCCGTGATCGTCGTGCCGGCCGGGCTGCCGACGCGGTCCGCGCCGCGGGCGATGTGCGGGCCGGCGTCGACCCAGGCGTCGAGGACCGCGCGGACGCGGTCGGCGACCGACGGGTCGCAGAGATCGACGTCGTCCGGGATGCCGGCGTCGCTGATCCGTTGGCTCAGCATCGCGAGGTCCGTGTCGCTGACGCCGTCCGGGTTCACGACCGCGTACGTGTCGCCGGCATGCGTCTTGTTCCCGGGCCGCAGGACCTCGGCGAGCTTCGGGTCCATGGCCACCATGCGCACGGCCATGTCCTGGCAGTCGCCGACGAACGCCTTTGGTTCCGTCGGCACGCCGGGACACGAGGTCCAGGCGTCGACGTCCTTGAACGTCAGGGTGGTGTTCGGCCGGAGCACGAGTGCCCCGAACGTGACGCGATAGGTCCAGACGACGACGGGCCACCGGGCGATTCCGCCCTCCGGACGGGCGTACGGGTCGGTGGCGACGATGAAGAGATAGGTCAATAGATCCACGCGCACTCCTTGGCTGGTGCGACCGGGAGGATACAGCGCGCGGGCGGAACCGTCAACCGTCGTGCTACACTGACCGCAGTATGGAAGCGGTACACGCGCCCAACCTGTTCGAGACCGCCATTCGCCGCGCCTGCGCGCTGGTCCCGGATTTGGCGCACGTCGATCCGTCGCGCATCCTGGTGCTCGCCCACAAGCTTCCTCCGACGCGCCTCGGGGAGACGATCGGGTTGCGGGAGAACCTACGGTCGGTCATCGGCGGACGCGACGTGTTTTACGTGATGCGCTTCCACGCACGGCTGTTGTGCGAAGGTTCGTCCGGGCCCCACGATCCGCTCGACACGGTGATGCACGAACTGTGGCACGTCGGCCTCGCGTGCGACGGAAGTATCCGACCGATGCGACACGGCTCCACGTTCGACGCGATCGTCCGCACGCTTCGACGACACTATTTGAAAAATGGAGGAGAACCGCTGCCCCAGTTCGCCGGCGACACGCGCGTGCGCGTCCGTCACTTCGCCACGCGGCGGCTGCCGCGCGGCTGGGACGAGGACAGCCTGTGCGAGCGGACGACCAGGCTTTCGAATCTCGTCCCGTCGCTCGTGCGCTACGCGTGCCCGTTCGGCCACGTCGTGATCCGCAACCGGAAGCTGTCGCGACCGAGCTCGTGCGCGACCTGCGCGAAGACGTTTGACCTGAGATACCTGCTGACGCTCGCGTAAAAAAACCCCGTCCGTGACGGGGCTAGAGGATGCCGTTCTTCGCCTTCAGTTCGGCAAGACGACCGATGATTCCGTTCCGCTTCGCCCGTCGGACGCGACGACGACGTTCGACACGGATGATCAGGTCGATGTCGTTCTGGTCTCGCCGTCCAAGCTCGGCGAGCTCTGCCTCGAGATCGCCGATCTCGATCGCTTCCTCGGGAATCGCCTTCGAATAGCGCGCCGGCGCCGGGCTGGCCGGGATCGGCGGCGGAAGCGAGGGTTGCGTCTCCGCGGCACGGCGCTGCGGAACGGGCGGGAGCATGACCGGAGGAGTAGGGACCGGCGACGGTTCGACCGATACCGGGGGCGCGGCCGCGACGGGAACCGGCGCGGGAGGCGTCGGGGGCGTCGGAACCGGCGCGGAGGCATTGGTGGCCGCGATGGGCGACGGACCGGTGATAACCGGTTCGTCCTCGCCGCCGTTGTCCCGGAACGGCCGGTCGGTCTGCCGATAGCGCTTGGCGCGTCCGGGTCCGCCCGCGTCGCCGAGCTCCACGAGGAGTCCAGCCTTCTTGAGGCGGAATACCACCTGGCCGGGTTCCATGGTGACGCCCGAGCCGCGGATCGCGCCGCCGACCTCGGCCGTGGTGAACTCCGCGTTCGGCGTGCCGAGAAAGAGCGACCGGATCACCATGCGTGCCCGGAAGAGCTGTCCGTTCAGTCCGACGACCTCGCTCTGCGGCTCGGTTGGCGGCAGGGCCATGGGCGCGGGGGCGGCCATGACGGGCAGCGGCGCCTTCGCGACCGCGGGAGGCGCTGG
>DAISXX010000106.1:0-4245 GCA_036825695.1 Patescibacteria group bacterium
AACCGGTTCGGCGTGGTCGACAATCCGACGGGCGGACGCAAGATCCATGCGAAACCGATTCCGCTCCTTGGCGGGATCGGGATTTTCGTCGCGATCGCGGCCGTGACGCTTGGGTTGCTCGCATGGACGCCGTTGCTGACGGGCGGCGACATCACGCCCAGGCATTACGTCGGATTCCTGCTCGGTGGGCTCGTGCTCATGGTCGGCGGCTATCTCGACGACCGGTACAATCTCCCCGCGAAGCTCGCGATCATCGCGCCCATCGCCGCGGCACTCGTCGCCGTCGCGTCGGGGATGAACGTCTCGAAGATCACGAATCCGTTCGGCGGCGTCATCCTCATCGAGCACTGGCCGTCGAACGTCATCGTGTTCGCGTGGCTGCTCGTCGTGATGTACACCACCAAGTTCATGGACGGCCTCGACGGGCTTGCGACCGGCGTGTCCTCCATCGGGACGCTCATGGTGATGCTGCTCTCGCTCACGGTCGCGTACTTCCAGCCGGACGTCGCGACGTTCGCCTCCGTGTGTCTCGGCGCGCTGCTCGGTTTTCTCGTCTTCAATTTCAACCCCGCGTCGATTTTCCTCGGGGAAGGCGGTAGCACGTTCGTCGGGTTCACGCTCGGCACGCTCGCGGTCATCTCGGGCGGCAAGCTCGCCACCGCGCTGCTCGTGATCGCCATCCCGCTCATGGACGTGGTGTGGATCATCGTGCGCCGGTTCCGCGCGGGCGGCGTGGCGCAGATCTTCAAGGCCGACCGCAAGCACTTGCACCACCGGCTGCTCGATCGCGGATGGAGCCAGCGTCGAATCGTCTTCTCGTACTATCTCGTCGCGGTCGCGTTCGGCCTCTCGGCGCTCTTTCTGCAGAGCAAACAGAAGCTGATTGCGCTCGCCGCGCTCGCCGCCGCGATGGTGGTGTTCGCGATGTGGATGACGCGTCAGGAACGCAACGTATGAAACGAACGGCCGTTCTCGTTTCCATCCTTCTCGTCGCGGGAATCGTCGGGACGCTCGCCCTGGCAAGCCGCCTCACCTACGGGCATGCGGCCGTCACGTTCGAGGACGGAACCGCGCTGACCGTCGAGGTCGCGTCAACGCCGAAGGCGCGCGCCCTCGGCCTTGGCGCGCGGGACGCGCTCGGCGCGGATGCCGGCATGCTGTTTACCTTCGACCAGCCCGGAACCTATGGGTTTTGGATGAAGGACATGCGGTTCCCAATCGACATCATTTGGCTCCGAGACGGGGAAGTGGTGGATCTGAACCCGGACGTTCCGGTCGGTTCCGGCGATTCGCTTCCGAGCTATGCGCCGTCCGTCCCGGTCAACCAGGTGCTCGAGACCAATGCCGGGTTCGTAAAAGGCCATGAAATCACGGTAGGCGACCGCCTTGACATTCGGGAGGCCAACCGGTAAGATTCCTCCGTAATTCTCTTAGATCGCAGGCAATACCACCCTTGGGGACCGGGAAGCCGCGAGTGCAACTATGTTCGCAGTCATCAAGACGGGCGGAAAGCAGTACATCGTCCGCGAGGGCCAGGAGCTCAAGGTGGAGCTTCTCGAGACCGAGGCGGGCAAGCCGCTGGCGTTCGATGCCATGCTCATCGCCGATGAGGAGGCCAAGAACGTGAAGGTGGGCGCCCCGACGGTCACGGGCGGCGTGGTCATGGCCACGGTCGTCGAGCACGGTCGTGCCGACAAGGTGCTGGTCGTGAAGTACAAGTCGAAGGTTCGCTATCGCCGCCACGTCGGCCACCGCCAGCCGTTCACCAAGCTCAAGATTGAAAAGATCTCCGCCTAGCGCGGAGATTTTCGTTTGGCGGGCGTGATTGGATTGACAAATTTGGAATTTTCTGGTATTCGTCCCCACTTGTCTTATCCTGATTTCCCTATGCGCAAGAAAACGCTCGGTGTCCTCCTGATGGTCGCGCCGCCCATCCTTCTCGTTACCACGATCTCCGGTTACGCCATCGCTTCGTTCGTGATCGCGCAACTGGCGGAGGGCGGCGCGGAATCGATCGGCCCGATCGGCGGTCTGATCAATCTCGCGCTTGGCGGCGTCGGGCTCGTGTCCATGCTCGGAATCGTCCCGGCGTTTATCGGCGGAGCCGTGATGATGTCGCAGCGGGACGACGCCGAAATCGCGGCGCTCAAAGCCAAGCCCGCGTACGCCGGCCTCACCGACGACCAGATTTCCTTCGCGACAAAACCCTCGTGGGGAGCTTTTTTCTGTACCCCGGCTTGGGGAATCAGCAACAAGCTGTACGTCTGGTCCGTCGCGTCGCTTATCCCGGTCATCGGCATCTATCCGTGGTTCAAGCTCACGCTCGACGGCCGCCGTCTGGCGTGGGAGGAAGGCCGTTGGGAAGGGTTCGCGCCATTTCAGAAGCGCCAGACGATTTCCGCCTGGATCATCGTCGCGCTCCTCGTGATCGCGTTCGCGTCTTCCGCGCTCTCCGCGTTCAATGCCGCCACCGAGCTCCGCGCGTCGGCTACGTCCTCCGCGTCGTCCACGAAGTGGTGCGAACGCTTGGTCGATGCGGACCAGGACGGCTTGTCCGACTATTATGAAACAAAGTCGTACAAAACCGACCCGACGCTCGCGGACACGGACGCGGACGGGTATTCCGACGGGGTCGAAGTACGCGGCGGTTACAACCCGAACGGATCGGGGATGGCCGAAAAGCGGTATCTCGAGTACGAGAAGCTCGCGGAACTCTACCGAGACGACTGCGAATAAAATAATCCCCGCCTCGCGCGGGGATGTTCGTTTGTCGGGACCGGGTTGACAATGGCCCGGTTTTTTTCGTATGCTTCCGTTGCATTGGAGTTGCCATTGGATACTGGATCACACGGACACGGAGCGTGCGAAATGGAAAGAACCACCAACGAATGGATGTGCGCGCGGGCGCACATTCTCGCGACGAACCCCTACGTGAAGGGCCTGCGAACCAGGCTCGCGCGGGTCGAGCGTGAGATCGAGGACGCGGAACGCAAGGTCGACCAGAGCGTCGGGTGCATGGATACCCTCGAGGCCTTCCTGTCCGGGAACCTCGACGGCGACACCGCGAACATCATGGAGGGGTTCATGCGCGGTCACCCCAGGCTCCGGGAGCTCGCCGTGCTCCTGCTGTGCAAGCAGACGCTCGAGCGCGCCATCGCGAAACGCGTCGCGGCGCTGATCCCGGCCCGTCTCGACGGTCCGCCCAACTGACCCTTCGACTCGCCACGAGGCGGCTCGCTCAGGGTCTCTTTTTTTATGTCTCGCGCCGCCCCTTGAACGCGTCGCCGAGCGTGATTTCGTCGGCGTACTCAAGGCTCGCGCCGATCGGCAAGCCACGTGCCAGGCGCGTGACGCGGCGGCCGAGCGGCGCGAGCTGCTTCGACAAATACATCATCGTCGTTTCGCCCTGCATGGTGGGCGACAGCGCGAGGATCACTTCGCGGACGTTCTCGTCGGCGCGGACGCGCTCCACCAGCTCCCGAATGCGGAGCACGTCGGGCGTGATGCCGTCGATCGGGTTCAGCGTGCCGCCGAGCACGTGGTAGCGTCCGCGGTAGGCGGCGGTGACCTCGAGCGTGGAGATGTCGCGCGGCTCCTCGACGACGCAGATCGCGGCGAGGTCGCGGCGCGGGTCGACGCACACCTCGCACGTGTCCGCCTCGCAGAACGTATAACAAATCGAACACGCCTTGATCTTCTCGCCGAGCACCACGATCGACCGCGCCATCACGTCGAGGTCGTGCTTCGGGAGCTTGAGCAGGTAATACACAAAGCGCAGGGCCGTTTTCGGCCCCACGCCCGGCAGCCGCGACAACGCCGCGACGCAGTTCTGGATTGGTTCTGGAAATCGCCGCATGGCATTACATGCCGAGGTTCTTCATCATGTCCTGCAGGCCGCCCATGTCCTTCATCTTGCTGGCCATTTCTTTCTGGAGATTCTTCACGCAGTCGGCGTGCGCGTCGATGAGGGCGGAGGCGAGCTTCGCCTTGTCGGCCATAAGCTCGTCGTCGATGTCGATCGAGAGAATCCGTTGGTTTCCGTTCATCGTGATTTTGACCTTGCCCCAGGCGGCCGATCCGGTCGCCGAGACGGTCTCGAGGTCGTTCTGCATCTGCTTGGCCTGGTCGCGGAGGTCTTTGATGGCTTTGATCTTGGAAAACATAGTCGTAAAGTCGTTGAGTCGTAAAGTCGTTGGGTGTTGGAAGTCTATTCAGTTTACACGCTTTCGACCGGCGGGGGAACGA
>DAISXX010000107.1:0-4181 GCA_036825695.1 Patescibacteria group bacterium
GAACGTTCGCTCCGCGGCGCCTCGTCGCTCATCGTCGACGTCGAGCTGTTCGACGTGTACCGCGGCAAGGGCGTGGAGGAGGGGAAGAAGTCGCTCGCCGTCCACCTCACGTTGCGTGCCGCCGATCGAACGCTCACATCCGAAGAGGCCGATGCCGAGGTCGCGAAGTGCGTCGCCGTGCTCGGAAAAGAATTTGGTGCTACAATGCGAGCATAACCATCCCGACCTATGTCCTTTGCTCCCATCGACATTCTCTACATCGTCCTCTCGTTCTGCGTCCTCTGGATCAGCGCCGCGCTGTTCTGGTTCATCTGGCAGGCCGCGCAGATTCTGCGCAACGTGAACGTGGCCGTGGACGAGGCGCGCGAGAAGATGGATAAGATCGAGAGTGCCATCTCCGCGATCCGCAACCGGTTCGATTCCATGGTTTCGCCGATGGGCATCGTCATGGAGGGACTGAAGCGCGTCATGGAATACGCGATTGAGAAGCGGGAGACGAAACGCGGAAGGAAGTAATCGAAAAAGAGCCTGACGCGCGTCAGACTCTTTTTCGTTATGCGGCGTTTGCGAGTGTCGCGAGCGCCGTTTGGATTCCGTCGCGTTTCTTCGCGACGGCGGCGACAATGGCGGCAAGGCGGTCGAGGTTCTCCGACTCGAATGGCATGACCTTGTTGCCGTCGACGCCATCGAGATCTTCGTTCGCGACGCGAAACCGTTCTTCGAATCCGGCTTTGATCGCGCGGATCTCGGTCTCGGCGGTCTCGGCTTCCTGCGCCCGTGCCCCGAGGAATTCCGATGCCTGTTCCCGCGACATCGTCGCGAGCGGCTCTTTCCCATTGGCGAGCGAGGCCAGGTCCGCGGCCCATGCGTCCTTCCATGCGTCGAGCCGGCTGACGTCCGCGGAAAGCGCGTCCGTGAATTCCCGCACGCGATGGCGCGCGGCGGCGCGCTCCTCAAGCGCGCCGAAGATGAGCGAAAGGGACTCGCTCGCGTCCGCGGCGGCCGTGAGTTCCGCGTCGCCGATTTCGTCGAGCTCGCGGAATAGCTCCCCGGTGGCCGTCTCAGCCGTTTCTTTCGCATCGCCCGCCGCGGGATTTTCCGGAGTTGGTTCCGGAGGGACGGCCATTCGGGATCGTTCGTCTTCCGTTACGCGTTCCCACTCGGTCCGAATACGGGCGGTCGATTCTTCGATTTTTTTGGCCGACGACACGATGAAGTCCGCCGCTTTCACGAGCGGAGTTGAGTCGTACCGCGCATCTACGGCGCGCAGGGTATCGGCAAAGCGTCTCATGCCGCCGGACATGTCGCGGGCCAGCGGCTCCGCGAACGTCTGCGCGGCGCGTTCCATCTTGCGAAGCGCGTCTGCGGCCGAATCGGCCTGTTCGGCCGTCGGTTTCCCGGCCGCCAGCAGGTCGCGAACGGTTCTGGCTTCCCGCGTATAAAATTGCCCGAATGCCTCGAACGAACGCTGCGCTTCCGCGGATACGCGCGCCATCTGGGCCGGACCGCCCAGTTTGATGTGGGACATCCCGCCCAGGATGTCCTTGAACGCGAGGTCCATGCCGTTAAGCGGACCGTATTTTCCTGTCAGTTCGTCGATTTCTCCGATGAGCCGCGCGTGTTCGCTGTCGGCCGGCTGGACGTCCGTTCCCGTTTCCGGCGAGAACGCGCGCACTTCTGGCGCCTTTGGTTCCGACGCGGGCGTCGGTTGTTCGGGCGGAAGAGGTTCGGCCGTCTGGACGACGGGTTCGGCCGTTGTCGGCACGGCCTCGGCGAGGCGTTTGCGCAGCGCGTCGCGTCCGGCCTTGCGGCCGGCGTCGAGCGCGGTCAGCTCGCCCGAGCGCGCGCGGAGCGCGTCCTCTTGTTTGCGGCTCGTCGCCTTCGCGTCCTTCCATGCCTGCTCGAGCCCGTTCGTCTCGCCGGCCTTTTTCGACCAGTCCGCTGACGCCTTGTCGATCTTTTTCATCTCGCGCACCGCCTTCATGTACGCGGCATGCGCCTTGTCCGTCGCGTCGATCGAGTCGAGATACGCGGAGACGTCGCGGCGTTCGTCCGCGGTCCACGCGTCCGTCGGGGAAGCGGCCGCGCTCTCCGGCGCGCCGGGTTCCTCGGCGGTCGTCGCGCGTGCGGTCGGCAATTCGTCGCGAAGAGCGACGAGCGCCGCGCCTTCCTCCGTCTCCAGTCGGATAATTTGTTCCTTCACCTCGTCGAGCGCCGCGCGCGCGTCCTTGCCCAGGCTCAAGTCACCGTCGATGCGCAGCAGGGCGCCGTTGACCGTCTCCTTCGACGTGTCCGCGACGTGCATGCTTCGGTCGCCCTGATCGCGGGCCATCCGTACGGCCTCCGCAAGCGCCGCCTCCGCGGCCGCGCGTTCTCCCCGTTCGGTCTCGACGCGATTGAAATATTCTTCCAGTCTTTCTGGAATCTTTGGCACGCTCGGCTCGTCGCGCTCGACCGCCTCTGGCTCCGGATCGCCTTCGCGCCCGACGTCGTGGATTTTGTCTTCCTCACTCATAACGCGCGCGGATTTCCTTAATTTTCGCTTCTTCCGCCGCCCGGACCGTCCCGAGCACGATCTCCCGGCACTTCGCGTCGAGCGCGCGCAGCTTGTCCGAGAACGACCGTCGAACGACCGCGGCTTCCTGTACGATTTCCTTGGGAGTTCGGACCATATAGGCACAGTATACCCACTGTGGTAAGTTATGCCCATCTTATGGGATCCCGCTTCGTCCATCTCCACGTCCACAGCCACTATTCGCTGCTCGAGGCCCTTCCGAAAGTGAAGGAAATCTTGAAGCACACGCAGAAGAACGAGATGGACGCCGTGGCGATCACGGACAACGGGGCGATGTACGCGATCATCGAGTTTTACCAGAAGGCAAAGGACGCCGGGGTGAAGCCGATCATCGGGTTCGACGCGTACCTCGCGAAGGAGGGCCGCCTCCAGAAGCGCGCGAAGATCGACACGAAGAACAACCGCCTCGTACTGCTTGCCGAGACGAACGAGGGGTACCAGAACCTGCTGAAGATCTCGTCGATCGGGTTCCTCGAGGGGTTTTATTACAAGCCGCGCATCGACAAGGAGGCGTTGGTTGGTCTCACGAAGGGTATCATCGCGCTCTCGGGCGGGCACAACGGAGAAATCGAGGAGGCGATTAACTTCGGCGACCGGGAGAAGGCGAAGGCGCTCATCCGTGAGTACGTCGCGCTGTTCGGGGAAGGGAATTTCTTTTTGGAGCTGGTCGACCGCCCGGAGATCGGGGAACAGCAGGCGATCAACGCGACCTTGATCGAGCTCGGCCGCGAAATGAACGTCCCGCTCGTCGCGACGAAGAACACGTACTATTTGAAGCCGGGCGACGCGGAGGCGTGGAAAATTTTGAACTGCATCAAGGGACAGCAGACCATCGACGCGTTCGAGCGCCGCATGCAGAACGAGTTTGACGCGAGCATGGTGAGCGGCGAGTACATGGAGGAGCGGTTCAAGGACGTGCCGGAGGCCATCGAGAATACGCGCCGCATCGCCGACCGCTGCAACGTGGAATTGGAACTTGGAACATGGAACTTTCCCGATTTTAAGATCCCGGAAGGCAAGACGTTCCTCGAAGTGCTCACGGCCCGCGCGTACGCGGAGCTTCCGGAGAAAGTCGGTTGCGCGCTGACCGACGTGATGGCCAAGCGCCTCGACTACGAGCTCGCGATCATCGAGCAGAAGGGGTTCTGCCCGTACTTCCTCATCGTGTCCGACTACATCGAGTGGGCGCGCCGCAACGGCATCGTGACCACGACGCGCGGGTCGGCCGCGGGCTCGCTCGTCGGATTCGCGATCGGCATCTCGACCGTCAACCCGCTCACCTACAAGCTTCCGTTCGAGCGCTTCCTGAACCCGGAGCGCCCGTCCGCTCCCGACGTGGACGCGGACTTCGCGGACAACCGCCGCGACGAGATGCTCGGGTACGTCACGCAGAAGTACGGCGCGGAGAAGGTGGCGCAAATTTGTACGTTCGGCACCATGGCCGCGCGCGGATCCACCCGCGACGTCGGCCGCGCGCTCGGCTACGAGTACGCGTTCGTCGACCAGGTGGCGAAGATGGTGCCGATGGGCAGCCAGGGATTCCCGATGACGCTCGAGCGCGCGCTCGAGGAGACGCCGGACCTGAAGCGCATGTACGACACGAACG
>DAISXX010000108.1:0-3915 GCA_036825695.1 Patescibacteria group bacterium
GTTCCATGCTCGCGATGCTGAAGACGTATGCGGACAAGGGAACGATCCTCTTCGGCACGCAGAAGGACGTTTACGACGCGGTTTCCATGTGACGGCTGACGCTCCAGAGAAGCGAGAACACCTGTTCGAACGTCTCTCGGAGCGTTTTGCTTTCCACGGTCCAGGCGAGGCCTTCGGCCTTCGTCGTAAAAAAAGCGACCGTGTCGTCCCAAAACATGATCGAACAGCGGAACGTCAGGTCTCGCGGCAAAAAACGCGCCTCGCGCAGTTCCCTGGCGTGCGTCGCCTTCGAATACTTCTTGATCTCCTGCGACTCCACGCGCAGGCTGTTCAGCCGCACGCCGCCCGCGACGCGGCGCTTGGTGAAGTGGAACTTCTCGCCGAGCACGTCCTGCAGGTCGCGTGCCGAGACGATCTCGTACACGAGCTTGTCCTTCGCCTTCAGCGCCTCGTGGAACACGTCGGAAACGCGCTCGCGCTGGTAGACGCGAATCTTCGGCGAGGACGTCGGCCCGGACTTCATCTTCTGGAGCATCGGGATGATTCCGGCGACTTCCTCGGCCTGACGTTCCAGGATGCGACGAAGCACGGCCGGATCGTCGGCCTCGAACACGCTGCGTGATTTGCGCTTCGTGACGTTCACGATGCCAAGGTCCACCAGGCGCTTCGCGACGGACTGAACCGTCGTGACCGGCAGCCCGGTTTGGCGCGACAACGGCGAAAGCGTCGAGGCTCCAGACGCGACCAACGCGAGGTACACCTTCTGGTCCGCCGCGCGCAATCCGAACCGCTCCAGCACTTCCCGAATTTCCTTATTCATAACTACGCTTAGTTTCGTAGTTATTTTTTTACATGATTTTGCTAAATTTAGCAAGATTGTCTATTTGAAAAGTTTTTTCTACGAATTTTTATATCGATAAATCCAGACGCGACGTATTCTGCTCTTGGAGGTCACATGAAGGTCATCAAAGAAGGCAAGTGGAACATCGTCTGGACGACCGAGATCGCCTGCCCCGTCTGCGAGGCGCAGCTCATGATCGAGGAGTCGGACGTGAAGCCGACCTACAACGTGATGGAGTACGAATGCTCGTGCGCCATCTGCGGAAAGACCGTCAAGATTCCGACCAACCAGATCGCGCAGCGCGTCCGGGAAGTCGTCGACAAGAAGCGCGGATGGTCGCAAGGCAGCGACTTCGATTAGTTCGTTCATTCCTCACAACGGAGTTCGCCATGCAGGTTCTCGAAAAGGGCCCGGATCCGTCCGGATGCAAGAAGCTTCGTTGCCGCGGCTACGGCACGGGCAACACCGCCGGCTGCGGCGCCCTGCTCCTCGTGTCGCCCCGCGACGTGAAGGACCAGACCTCGCGCGACTATGACGGTGGCTCGGACACGAGCTATTACTTCGTCTGCCCCGAGTGCAACGCCCGCACGTTCGTCCGCTACGACACGTTCTCCCGCCGGTCGGAAGAATGACTCGCCCGTCCCTCACGACGGGTTTTTTCTATACCGCGTTCTTCTTGTCCAAAATGCCGGCCTTATACAACTCGATGACCACGAGGAACGCGGCGAGGATCGTCGGCCCGAGAATGAACCCGATGGGACCGAACGTCTGGAGGCCGCCGAGCATGGAGACGAGGATGAGCAGGCCGTGCATGCGCGTCTTGCCGCCGACGACGTACGGCTTCAGCACGTTGTCGATGCTCGCGACGATGAGCACGGACCAGATGAGCAGCCCCGTCGCGGCACCGATGTCGCCGACGATGAACAGATAGGCCACGGCCGGAAGCATGACCACCGACGTGCCGAGCATGGGGATTTGGGCGGCGACGAGCACCATGGAAGCCCAAAGCAGCGCGCCGGGAACGCCGAAGATCGTGAGCCCGATCCCGGCTAAGATTCCCTGCACCACGGAAACGATCAGCGAGCCGAAGATCACGCCGCGCACCGTCCCGACCATCCGCGCCGCGATCTCGTGGTCCACGGTGTCGCGCAACGGGGACAGCACGAGCATTTCCTTGGCAATGCGCTCGCGATCGACGAGGAAGTAGAACAGCGCGACGAAGAAGATGAACAGGTTGAGCACGAAGGACGCGCCGCTTTCGAACAGCACGCCGACGTTGGTGGAGGCCCACTGCGCCGCGCCGCGCAGGACGCTGACGAAATCGATCGTGACCACGTAATCGCGCAGCACGCGCGGCAATGCCTGAAACAAGGCGACTTCCTCAAGCCGGAAATTCGCGATCCAGTCCGGGTTGGCGACCGTCGCGCTCACGATCTCAAGCGCCTGCTGCACCATGATGATGCCAATCGTGGTGAGCGGCCCGATCATCACGAAGAAGACGAGCGCGAGCAAAAGGAGCGCCGTAACGCGCGGGTGACGGACGACGCGGCGGAGACGGTCATCGAGCGGGCTGAGCACGACGGCGACGATTCCCGCGGTGACGAGGGAGATCGCATACGGGTGGACCACGCTCCAAAAGAGAACGGTCACGGCCACGGCCAGCAGGAGAAAGAACCAGCGGGCGATCGATTCGGTGCGCGCCGCGTGCGTGAGGGATCGTGACATATGCGAACAGTGTATCATCACGTCCCGGCGTAACAAAAAAGACGGGCCTCAGTGACGAGGACCCGCGAGGACGACGCGGCGGTTGAGCCAGTGCGCGCGAAACGACCGGACCGCGTAGTACGTGGCGAACGAAAGCGCGACGACGGACGCCCAGTAGCTGCCGAACGGCCACCACATCAGCAGCACCAGCGTGCAGACCGTGGCCACCTCGCAGTGCATCTTCGTCTTGCCGTACGTGTTCGCGGCGGCGTCGACGAACCCGAACCGGTCCATCACCCACTTCCACCGTATGGCCGTGAGCAGGAACGCCATGAGCAGGTTGGCGGCGATGAGCACGACCGGAAGAAATCCGATTCCGAGCGTCAGCAGCACCGAGTAGAACATGACCTTGTCCCGCATCGGGTCGAACTTCTTGCCGAACGTGGTACGTCCGCGCAGCCGGAGCTGGTCGAAGATCGGAAGCGCCGCCTCGGCCGCGAGCTGCGACTCGGTCTTGTCGACGGACCCGTCCTGCTCGAGCTGACGCGTGGCGAGCGCCCCGTCGAGCCAGTCGGACAGCGCCGCGAGGATGTACGCGGCGATGCCGACGATGAGCGGCACCCAGCCGTGCGTGAGCCTCCATCCGAGAAACCCGGCGAAGACCAGCGAAACGAGCGAGGTGCCCGCGGCCGTGACCAGGTTCGGCGTGGTCCAGTCGAACCACGAGGCGAAGCGGTCGGACACGGCCTTGAGGCCGGTGAGCGCAGGACGCGCTTGAGGAAGTGTCTGCCCGGTCTGTGAATCCATTTCGATCTCCACGTGCCAATTGGCGCGCCGTTTGTACCACGAAACCGCGAACGAATCAAGACTCGAGACGAAGGACGGTTGACAAATTCCTCCCGATCGCCTACGGTGGCGTTCCGCGGTTTGCGATCGTGGTCCCTGCTCCGGTGGCCTTAACGGGCCGGCTCTCAACGAACGGGGTCGGCCTAGGGTGACCTGCCAAACTGCGGACTTCTCCCACCCACGCCCATGCGTGGTTTTTTCTTTGGGCAAAAAAATCCCGTCGCGAGGGACGGGTCAGGGAGCGTGGCCGTGGATGGCGACGGCCTCGGCGAAGATCTCGCCGGCGCGGCCGTTGAGCGCGACGTCCTTCGTGACGGTGCCGCGCGGCCAGGGCGTGCGCAGCAGAATCAGGCGGAACTCCTCCACCGCCTCGGGCGCGGCCGCGTCGATCTTCTTCTCAAGCTCGGGCCCGGCGAGACCGCGCACCCCGGCGGAGCACGCGCCGTCGACCAACAGGACGAACGCGTCCATGATCCGGTTCAACCAATACTTGTGACGCAGGAACGCCTGCGCGGCCTCATACG
>DAISXX010000109.1:0-3829 GCA_036825695.1 Patescibacteria group bacterium
ACGGGGCGGGCGCGGCGGGTGACGATGATCTCGGGCGCGGCGCCCGCGATCACGACCATGATCCGCGGCACGCCTTCCGCATCGTCGAGCGCCAGATCCTCGCGGATCTTCGACGCCGCGTCGCGACGCTCGGCCTTCTCCTTGTCGGCCACGATTTGCTCGGCGCGCCGGCGGCGGGCGCGGAAGGCCCGGTCGAGGACGTTTTCCTCCATGCGGGACGCGGTGGCCGCGTAGTGGCTGGCCCCACGGCCGGGACGCAGGACGGGGACGGGTGCCTGTTCGGGAACGGGATTGGACATCGGGGACTCCTGGGGAACGATCTCTGAATTCCGGCCTCGCATGAGGTTGTTGGTACTGCCCGCAACGTGCGGGACAACCGGAATAGCGCTGGGTGAGCGCGTTCGGAATTCGCGACCGAAGTCGTGAGCTCTGAACGCGGGGGAGAGAGGTCTCCCCGAGGATAGAAGGGGGGGTGTGGGCGAATCGCTGACATCTGCGAGGTGAAGTCACTGGACTTCAGCTCTGGGGTGCTGTAAACCCATTTGCTTCGGAGACCCAGATCTTGTCGATCGGGTCGATCCTCTGCCAGCACGCCTGGGAGTGTCCATTCACTCCAGCGTTTGTCAGCGACTCGCCCGAACGATATGCCCGACCAGCGGAGAAAAGCTCGCCCATGAGGATTGCTCCTCCGAGCCTTTCTGGGCGATGCGGCTTCCGACCGACATCGCGCAAACGGGGTCCTACGCCGTTTGCCAAGTCAAGGGAATACGGAACACTTGAGGTGCTCACTCTGTATCGCAGCGTCTACGATGACGACCGCGTTCCGCCGTCAATACTCCTATGGAAGGATTTTCGACGACGAAACGCGGGCGTAATCGTTCGTTGCCTTCAGCGCTCTCGAGTTTCCTCGAGCTCGCATTTGGGCACCCGTCTCGAGACGTTGAGACGGGCAGGCCGATGCTTCTGTCGTGAAGCGAGACGTCGACCCTTTTGCTTTTCAGGCGGGTCGAGTGCGCGACGGATTTTTGCTACCGTCAGCGCTCCTGTTGCCGCGGTTAGGCGGACTGTCTCTCGGCGCGGCGGGCCTGGCGCGCGAGGAACTCCGTGTGTAGCCGGGCTTCCTCGGCCTTGAACTCGGCGATCTTGGCCTTGAACTCCTCGACCTTGGAGAACTCGTCCCCGCGAATCGCGCTCTCATCGGCTCGGACCTTCAGCTTGCGGGCGCGGTTCAGCTCGCGCTTGACCCGGATCTCGGCCTCGTTGCTGAGGATCTCGATCAGGTCCTGCTCGATCTGGCCGATCGCCGCTTCCGCTTCCGCCGGTTTGTCGTGTCCCACCCAGCGCTGGCGGGCCGCAACGTAGTCTCGGTGCTCCGTGTCGAGCTCCCGTTCGCCGCCCTTTACTTCCTTCTCGGGGTACTTTCCGAGGAGAGCGTGGCGGGGCGAGACGGCGGCGAACACGGAGAAGACGAAATCGCGGCGGCCACGGCTGGGAATGGGGGTAGAACCGTTGATGTCCATGGAAACTCCTGGGAAGACTTTGCAACTGGCCTCGTGTGAGGTTGTCTGGCCACTCTTGCGGAGCGACCAACCAGTGGGCGTCGGGATAGACGCTTCCTGAGTTCACGACCACGTCGTGCGTTCCGGAAGCGTCCCCTGGCAGACCAGTGCGGACGGTCAGGGGTGAGGAGATCCTCTACCGATTGTCGTCGATCTGGGCGAGCTGCTCGGCGTGGCCCGCGAGGACCTTGCCGAAGCTGTCGTTGATCTGTGACATCGGCTTGCCGAAGGCGTAGGCCGCCGCGGCGAACAGGATGATGGGAGCCACCAGCGTGGCGAGGGTCTTGAGGGACATGGTTCTTTTCTCCGAACGAATCTGGAGGGTAATGAGGTTCGTAACCTAGACGTGCAAGCACGGTTCGGATCGATCCTCGCGGACCCAGGTGGGATGCGCCGAGCTAGCCGAGGCCAGGGCAGCGCATTTAGGATCCACACCTTCCTTTGCCCGAGGGCATAAGAAGAATGCTTCTCTCTCCTCCAGGTTTGTTCGGACGAAAAAACCGGTTTCTATACATCTTAAAGAGAGACGTACAGGAACCGGTCTTATCGATGTCACCTTATATGGCGCGGGTGACGCGCGTTCTCTCTCCCCATAGTCGGTTGTAAGGGCCGTCGGCATCCGCTTCGATTCAGATGCGTGGGCTCAATGTCATCATCGTGCGTATACTATATCAGAATTTACCGGATTTGTCAAGAGCTAATGGTGGATTATCAGCTTAAATTAGCTAAATAAGGGTGTCAGAAAATGGCGGAATAAGTTGGAGAGTTGGAGAGTCGTAGAGTCGGAGAGGAGCTCTCGTGCTATAATTCAAGCAATATGCTCGACGGGATCATTGGCCATGAACGGATCGTCGAACGGCTCAAGCGGCAGGCCGAACAGGGCCGGCTTGCGCATGCCTATCTGTTTATTGGGCAGGAGGGGGTCGGAAAGACGGCCGTGGCCATGGGATTGATCGGCTCCGGGAGCGACTTTCAGCAGGTTTCGCGGCGTGAAGACGAAAAGACCGGCAAGCTGAAGGTCACGATTTCCGTGGACCAAATCCGCGAGCTGCGCGACCGGCTGTCGCTCACGTCGTTTTCGGGCGAGACGAAAGCGGCTTTCATCGAGGAGGCTGACCGTCTCTCGGACGGCGCCGCGAATGCCTTGTTGAAAACGCTTGAGGAGCCGCGCGGCGATACCGTGATCATCCTGCGCGCCGAGACGCTCGAATCCGTTTCGCAAACCATCGCGTCGCGCTGTCAGGTGCTCCGGTTCTGTCCGGTGCCGTCCGCGATCATCGCGTCCGCGCTCGTGCGGCGCGGCGTCGACAAGGCCGAGGCCGCCGAGCTCGCCGCCGCCTCGCGCGGCAGGCCCGGCGTCGCGCTCCGTCTTCTCACCGACCGCGCGTTCCGCGCCGAGCGTGACACGGCCGCCGCCTCGTTCGCAACCGTGATGGCGAGCGCGCTCCCGAAGCGGCTCGGCATCATCGCCGAGCTTCTCCCGAAGTCGGAGGAAGACAAGCGCCGTTCCGTCGAAAAGATCCTCGACGTCTGGGAGGAAGCCGCGCGACAAAAACTGCTGTCCGGCGACGCGCGATACGTGGCGATCCTCGATCGCGTGCGAGAATCGCGCGAAGCGGTCGGCCGCAACGTCAGTCCGCAACTGGCCCTTGAACATATCGTCATTTAAACACCTATGCGCATTTCAAAGCTCGTTCTTCTTCTCGGCGCGTTGGCGCTTACCGGCGCCGGCTGCTTCGGTTCTGGAAAATCCACCGGCAACGACGGCGGCGTGTTCAAGACCGTCGACGGGGGCACCGCGTTTTCGCAGCAGACGGCCATCCTGTCGTCGAAGGGCGTGGGCACGATCGGCAACGCGAACGTGAACGCGCTCGCGATGGACCCGGAGGACAACAAGACCCTGTACGCGGGCACGGTCTCGAACGGCCTCATCTATTCGCTCGACGGCGCCGCGAGCTGGCAGCAGGCGCGCGAGTCCGGATTGCGCGAGGGATCGGTTTCGTCCGTGGCCGTGGATCCGACCGACGTCTGCACCGTGTACGTGGCGAAGAGCCAGCACCTGTACAAGACCGACGATTGCCTGCGTACGTTTAACGCCGACGCCTACGTCGAGACGCGCAACGGCGTCAGCATCGCGCGCGTCGCGGTCGACTGGTACGACGCGAAGATCGTCTGGATCGGGATGACCAACGGCGACGTGCTGAAGAGCGACGACGGCGCCGTCACGTGGCAGACGTCGGTCAACGGCAAGGAGCCGGTCACGTCCATCC
>DAISXX010000110.1:0-3819 GCA_036825695.1 Patescibacteria group bacterium
AGACCGAGGAACCGCCCACTCCAAAGGCGACCGACGTTCCTCCTGCGCCCATCGCTGCCGCACCGGCAAATGCGACGGGTCCGTACGGCTTTCCCGATTGGGATGGGTACAAGAAGTACGTCATCACCCAGGGACACAAGGAGGACTGCTGGTGCGAACAATGCACCAGCGCAAGGAGCTTCGTCTGGGCACACTGACGGGATACGCCTCCCGTCTTTTTTCTTTTCGCGCGCGCCTGTACACTTCCCTCGATATGCCCGAAACCCGTGTCCGAAAAACCTACGCGAACGACGATCTCCTCGACGACGATCTCGAGGGCGTCACGTTCGAGCACTGCCAGTTCGTCGGAACGAATATGACGGGCGTGCAGCTCGTCGAAGTCACGTTCGAGAACTGCAAGCTCTCCGGCATCGACTTCCGCAAGTGCCGCGCGTTCCCGTCGATCGACATGCGCTTCGTCGACTGCGTGCTCGACGGCTGCAACTTCTCCGATCTCGTCCTCAAGAACCAATCCTTCGTCGCCTGCGAACTCCGCCGCTGCACGTTCGTCCGCACGAACCTCGCGGGAGCCGACTTCTCCCACTCCGACCTCACCGAATCGCTCTTTCACGCGTGCGACCTGACCCGCGCCGACTTTTCCCGATCAAAAAAATACGCGGTCGATCCCGTCGGGAACAAGATCACGAACGCAAAATTCTCGCTGCCGGAGGCGGTATCATTGTTGCGCGGATTTGATATCGACATTAAAAATCCGTCACCTCAGGACGAGGGACGGGACTGAACGACGGGCGCGAGGGCCTGCCGCTTTCCGTACGCGAGCAACGTCGCGGCGAAGAAGATGAGCTCGATACCGACGAACGAGAACACGGTCGGCGGTTTGCCCTGGACGAGCGTCTGGAACAACCAGACGAACACCAGGTCGAACGGCAGCCACATGCGCGTCTCTGTGCCAATACGGCTGAATGCCGACATGGCGAGCGCGAGATACGCGGCTCCGCTGATCGCGCCGATCCCCACGGCGGAAACGGCCGCGTGCGGCGCGCCCCACGGGGCGAACAAGAGCTGCCAGCCGAACACGAGCGTACCGCCGACGAGCGCCCAAGCGGAAAGAACGCGGCCCGGCACCACCCGGGTGACCTTCGCGCTGACGATCACGTAGACGGACTGCGTGAGGGAGCACAGAAGCGCGGCCGCGATCCCCTGCCAGGTGTCGCCCAGTCCGCCCGGCCCGACGACCATCGCCACGCCGCCGATCACCATTCCGGTCGACGCGAGGTCGAACCGTTCTGGGGAACGCAGCGCGAGCCGCTGGTACAGCATGACCCACACGAGACTCAAGTACAGCACGCACACGACGGACCCGACCGATGCGTGCATCGCGGCATACGGGTACATGCTCATCCCGACGCAGCTGTTCACGACCGTGATCAGGACGCCCGTCTTGTGCTTCTTCGCGAGCCTCAGGTCGCCGCGCACCCAGAGCGCGAGGATCGCGAACCCAATTGCGGCCCGTGCTCCGGCTACCTGCCACGCGGTCCATCCGGCCTCCCCAAGCGTCTGCGCGAACAGCGGCGTCCCGCTCGACGCGAGCGCGGCGAGCAGGGCAAACAGTCTTCCAAGGAACATTTCAAACTCCAGAGCGAGAGCGCGAATCGTAGCGCAAAACAAAGACGAGGTCAACGGACCTCGTCTTTGCGATTCTGCGATTCCTATTCCGTTTCCTCCGCCGCGACCGCCGCCGGAGCGGCGGATGCGACCGGGAAATGCTCGACGCCGAATCCCGTTCCTGCCGGGATGAGGCGACCGATGATGACGTTTTCCTTCAGACCGATCAGGTGATCGACCTTGCCCGTGCACGCGGCGTTGATGAGCACGCGCGCCGTTTCCTGGAAGGACGCGGCCGAGAGCCACGAGTCCGTGGAAAGCGAGATCTTGGTGATGCCGAGGAACAGTTCCTCCGCGGTCGCCTTGGTCACGGCCTCCGGATCCTCGTTGGCCTCCATCCACGTTGCCTTTTCCACGGTCTCGCCCGGAAGCAGGTCGGTGTCGCCCGGGTCGATGACGCGCACGCGCGAGAACATCTGCTTGATGATGATCTCGATGTGCTTGTTGTTCACCTTCTGACCCTGCGACGCGTAGATGAATTGGATTTCCTTCGAGAGGTACTTCTGCACGGCGCCCTTGCCCTTGTGCTTGTACAGGAGCTGCAGGTCCATGTTGCCGTCCGTGAGCGCGTCGCCGGCGACCACCTCGTCGCCGTCCTTCACGTACAGCGTGTAGCCCGGCGGGATGATGTACTCGCGCACCTTCGGCGCCTCGTACACGACGGTAACGACGCCGGCCTTCTTCACGACGGCCGTGCCCTCGAATTCGCTGGTCACCTCGTCGCCGTTCTTCTTGGTGGCGAGGACCTGGCCGAACTTCACCTTGCCGCCGTCCTTCACCTTGAGGACGGCCTCCTTGCCCACGACGTAGTTCTGTTCCTCCACGCCCTGGTGCTCGATCTTCACGGTCTTCTGGCCCGGGCGCGTGTCGACGATCTGCTTGCCCGTGACGGCCTGCACGATCTCGCGCGACGCGGTCTCGACCTTGATCTTGCCGTCGACCTCCGCCATGATCGCCTTCTGCTTCGGCGGACGCGCCTCGAACAGTTCTTCCACGCGCGGGAGACCCTGCGTGATGTCCTTGCCGGCGACGCCACCCGTGTGGAACGTACGCATCGTGAGCTGCGTGCCCGGTTCGCCGATGGACTGCGCGGCCATGATGCCGACGGACGTTCCCGGCTTCACGAGCTTGTTGTACGCGAGATCGTAGCCGTAGCACTTCTGGCACACGCCGCGGAACAGGCGGCAGGTCATCACGGAACGCACGTGCGCCTCCATGAGGTCTTCCTTGCCTTCCTCGATTTCGCGGATGTGCTGTTCGGTGATCAGCTCACCGGCCTCGACGAGCACCTTGCGGCCGCCCGGTTTCTTGATTTCGGTGAGCGCGACGCGGCCGAGGATGCGCACGAGCAGCGGCTCGCCGATTTCATCCGACTCGGCCTTCGTGAGCAGCACGCCCACGTCGTCGCCGCAATCTTCCTCGCGCACCACCACGTCCTGCGAAACGTCCACGAGGCGGCGGGTCAGGTAACCCGCGTTCGCGGTACGCAGAGCGGTATCGGTCAGTCCCTTGCGGGTTCCGTGCGACGAGATGAAGAACTCCAGCACGTCGTAGCCGTCCTTGAAGGACGACTTGACCGGAAGCTCGATGATATCGCCCGACGGGTTGGCCACGAGGCCCTTCATGCCGATCATCTGCGTCATCTGGCCCCACGAACCGCGGGCGCCGGACTCGATCATCGTGTACGCCGGGTTGTCCTTCGGCAGCGACTTCTTCGCGTGCTCCGCGACGCGGTCCTTGATTTCGTTCCAGACCTTGATGATGGCCTCGTGGCGCTCGCTCGCGGTGAGGAGGCCCTGGCCAAAGTAGTTTTCCACCTCGAGCACGCGGGCCGTGCCTTCCGTGAGGAGCGCTTCCTTTTCCGGGATCGCCGGAAGGTTCGTCATACCCCAGGAATAACCCGTGGCCGTGGAATACTTGAAGCCGGCGACCTTCAGGCGGTCGAGGAGACCGGCCGTGAACTCGGAGCCGTGCTTCTCAAGCGTGAACTTCACGATGTTCGACAGTTCCTTCTTGCCCATCGTCTGGTTCATGAACGGAACCTCCTCCGGGAACAGCCGGTTCGCGATGAGACGTCCCGGGGTGGTGACGAGGATCGTGCCGTCGTCCAGGCGGACGCGGATCCAGTCGCGCATGCCGATGGAACCGGACTGC
>DAISXX010000111.1:0-3812 GCA_036825695.1 Patescibacteria group bacterium
GTATTTCTGGTCGCGCTGGTCTTGTTCGCGCTCGTCGCCGTGTTCTTCTCCACGCTGTACGGCCATGCGGTCGTCGCGGTAAACAAGCAGCGCGTCATGATCTTCGGCTACGCGGCGGCCGCGATCGTCGCCACGACCGGATACCTGACGCTCATCCCGCGCTTCGGCGCCTGGGGCGCGGCCGCCACCACGCTTGTCTCCGAAATCCTCATCGCGACCATCACGTTCGTCGTGGTCCGCCGCGCAAGCGGTGCCACGCCGTCGCTCACCGTACCGCTCAAGGCCCTCGCCTGCTCCGCGCTCATGTATCTTCTGCTCCGCGTCCTGCCGGCGTCGCTCCCGGTCGTCATCTCGGTCGCAATCGGAGCCGCCGGATACTTCGCGGCCATGATCGGCATCGGCGGCATCGACATCAAGAAGATTCGTGAAATCACCCGGCCCGCATGATCTACGCCGCATTCCTCGTCGTGACCGTCGCCCTGTTCGCCACCATGTCGTGGCGCGACCTTCGCGTCGGGCTATTCCTCCTGTCCGCCGCGCTTCCGACGTACCTGCTGCGGTTCGAGATCGCGCACGTTCCGATGACGTTGCTCGAGGCGCTGATCGTGACGTTCGTCGCCGTCTGGGCCGCGAAGACCAAGCCGTCGATCACATCGCTCATCCCGACTGGCTGGACGCTCCCCATCGCGCTGCTTCTCGTCGCGGCGACCGTCGGCGTCGCCGTCTCTCCCGACCGACTCGGCGCACTCGGCGTATGGAAGGCCTATTTCGTCGAGCCGATCCTCCTGTTCCTCGTCGTCTCGCGCATGGAGAAGCCTTCCGAGCCGATCTTCCGCGGACTCGCGGCCGGCGGGCTGTTCGTCGCGGCGTGCGCGATCGCCCAGCGCGTCACGGGCCTCGGGATTCCGGTCCCGTGGGACGTGGAAGGGCGCGTGACGAGCGTTTTCCCGTATCCGAACGCGGTGGGACTGCTTCTCGGTCCGGTGATCGTTGTGGGAGTCGTTGAGTCATTGAGTCAAAAAGTCGTTGAGTGGCGGAAGACGATTTTCTTTCTTGGGACGGCCGCCATTTGCTCGATCGCGATCGTGCTCTCGCAGTCCGAGGCCGCGATCGTCGCGGTTCTCGCCACGCTCTTCGTCGCCGCGATCGCAACCAAACGGACGCGCAAGGCCGCCGTCGCCGTCGCGGTCGTCGCGACCGTTCTCATCACCGCTTCCCCGTTCCGACAAACGGTCGTCGACAAGCTCACCTTCCGCGATTACTCCGGAAACGTCCGCCGGTCGCAGTGGGAGGAGACATGGAACATGCTTTCGGACCGCCCGATCTTCGGTGCCGGACTCAACGGATACCAAACGGCGCTCGCCCCCTACCACACGCACCCGGAATACGAGATCTTCCAATACCCGCACCAGATCGCGCTGAACACCTGGACCGAACTCGGCCTCCTCGGCCTCGTCGCGTTCGCTCTCCTCGTCGTCCAGGTCATTCGCCACTCTCCGACTTTTCCACTCTCCGGCTCTTCCACTCTCGCAACCCTCGCCCTCCTCGAAACCTCCATCCATGGCCTCGCCGACGTTCCCTATTTCAAAAACGACCTGTCCGCGATGACCTGGCTGCTGATCGCCATCATCGCCGCAAACGCCTATGCTGCCATTTCTCGGACGAATCGGAACGCGTAACTGTCTCATGCTCGTGGTGATCCCGATGCTCGCGATTACCGTCGGGCTGAAGATCGCCTTCCACTTCATTCCGCCGCCCAGGCCGAACATGCTGCCGAAGGCGGACGGCATGGTGGAATCGATCACGGTCGACGACGCGCAACCACACACGATCATGCCGATCACGCTGCCGAAGGACCTCCTCGGGTCCACGGTATATGCGGTCGGAACGTACGTGAACGGAGGTACGGGGCTGCCGGTCGGATCCGTCGCGATCAACCTCGTGAAGAACGACGAGCGGTTCGTGGAAATCATCGAACGGCCGGACACGAGCGTGGATGACGCGGTACGCCTGTACGCGTCGCGTTCCGAGCAGGACGTGACGCTTGGCGACAACACGGGGAAGCTTCTGGCGCTGAACACGCGCGGCATTTCCTGCGTGGAACCGAACGCGCAATGGAAGCTCCCGGGCTTCTGCGAAATCCCGAGCCTCCTCGTATTCCAAAGCCGCGGCGTCACGTTCACGATCGGCGCGGACGGATCGCACGCCACGGTCGGCGAGCTGATCTCGATGGCGAACGATATTCTCGCGCAGTAAAAAAACATGGTCCGACTCGCGTCGGACCATGTTTTCGATTAGAACGCGTTCTGGTCGGACGACGGGCTGCCGTTGCCCTGGCCCATCATGCCGCCGCGCATCCCCATGCCGCGTCCGCCCATCACGCCGCCCCGGTGCGGCGCGGGACCGAAGCGGACGTACTGTTCCGGAATATCATTCTCACTCGCCCAGTCGTTCAGCTCCTGGACCTTCTCGTCCATGGCCGCCTTGCGATCCTCGGGCGTCTCATCCTTGAGCGCCTCGAACGCGGCCTTCATCTCCTCGCGTTTCGCGAGAACCTCATCGGCCTGGTCCTGCGTCAAGTCGCCGTCCGTCACGGCCTGCGCGAGCATGTCCTCGAACTTCTGCTCGCGCTGTTCCCGCATGTCGTCGCGGCGCGCCTGCGCCTGTTCTTCGATCACGGCCTCCACCTCGGACTGGTCGAGATCGAACTTCTCGGCGATGGCCGACGCGAGTTCGGACGCGAATTTCGGCGCGTGACCCTGCGTTTCGGCGGCAAATGTGGTCCCGACCCCGATGGCGCCGGCCCCGAGCGTGGCCACGAGCGCACCCACCAGCAACGTTTTCTTCGTGAGCATAGCGTATTTTCTCAAGAATAAAGCGCACCCGATCGCGGTGCGCTTCTTCGTACACTCAAACCGTCCATTCGGTTACCGGATCTCGCGGACGATGTGTCCGGAGTTGTCGATCCAGCATTTTCCGGAAAAATAGAAGTCGTTATTGCCACGAATCGCGTATTCCAGCTCCCCGACGCGCGTCATCGCATCCGTATCGAATCCGAAATTATGCACGCCTTCCATCGAAATGGCACCACGCACGTTCGAGATAAGGGTTCCGACGGTGTCATATCCGTTCACGCGAATCTCTTGCATGGAGACGCCACCCTTGCGCGTTGGAAACATCAGCGTGACGGAATATGTTTCGTCCGAAACGGGAGCGGCGGCGGCGTCCTGGGCCTTGTAGTGACGCGAAAGCGACGAGGCAACCGCCAAAGCCGCGGCCTTTCGCTTTTCAATCAACGGCAGGCAGCGCGACTTCCACGCGGACGTTCGCTCTTCGGACTCGTTCGGAAACTCACGCCAGAGTTGATCGGACGCGATTGCGGACTCCGATTCAATCGTCCGATACGCGACGATCAGACGCTCGATTTCCTCTTCCCGTTGCCGCGACGCGCGCTGAACGTCCGCGATCGTCTCGGAACGCGTCTCTCTTCCAGCCATCGGCTCACGCTCGGACATACAATCGCGTTACTTGGCATTCGCATCCGCCTGGTGGAGGCCGAAGGTATTGCCCTCGGTATCGAGGAAATAACCCTGCCACGCCATCCCGACGAGCGCGAATTTCGGCATGGATTCCTTGCCGCCCGCGGCGACCACCTTCGCGGCGATCGCGTCGTAGTCGTCCACGATCACGGTACAGACGTACGCGTTTGAGCCGCATTGCTCCTTGAGCGGCGTCGGGCGACGCACAAGCCCGCCATTGATTCCCATTTCCGTGCTGCCCTCCGGCGCGGTCATCACCATCCAGTACTCCAG
>DAISXX010000112.1:0-3755 GCA_036825695.1 Patescibacteria group bacterium
ACCCAATCTTCTATTACGACGGCACGTGCCGGTTCTGCCGGATGTGGAGCGCGCACTGGAAGCATCGCGTCGGCAGCCGCGTGCGGTTCCGTCCGTTCCCGCCGGTTCCGGCGGTCCGTTCGAGCGAGTTCGTCGACGCGGACGGTCGCGTCTGGCGCGGTGCCGCGGGCGTGTTTCGGATGCGTGGCGGCCTTGGCGCGTGGTGTTACGCGCGCGTCCCGTTATTCGCGCCGATTTCGGAACTCGTCTACCGAGGCGTCTCGTCGTGCCGCGTCTGCGCGTACAAGCTGACCAAATGGATGTTCCGTCATCGTAAGCTCCTTCCGCCGGTATGAGCTTTGCCGAATCGGTCTTCGCGGTCGTGAAGAGGATTCCGAAGGGCGAGACGCGGACGTACAAGCAGGTCGCGACCGCGGCCGGACGGCCGACGGCCTTTCGTGCCGTCGGGAATGTATTGAACAAGAATTTCGATCCGGCGATCCCGTGTCACCGCGTCGTTCGTTCGGACGGGAAAACCGGCGGGTACAATCGCGGCGCGGCGCAAAAGAAAAAACGCCTTCAGGCGGAAGGCGCGTTGTAGACGTCGAGGCGCGCGACGTACCAGCCGACCTGGATCCAGGCCAGCGGGTTGTAGATGGCCGTGTGGCCGAATTGCATCCAGAGGGTCTGGGCCCAGTACCACGGCGGCGCGCCTTTGCCGCCGTAGCGTTCGGCGTTTTCGATGCGCGAGTCCGAGCGACGCACGATGCGGTCCCAGACGGCGCAGAAGAACTTCATCCGGACGCCGTGCGCGTGGAGCGCGTGGACGAGTTGGATCGTCTGTCGGATCGCGGTCGACCCGGGAATCAGCGCGGCCGCGCCGCGCGTCTTCACGACGCGAGCCATCTTCGACCCGCGCAGCGGCGTGGACATCATGACGAGCCCGAGCCGACGTTTCGTGTCGTTCATGATCAGCGTCGAGAACAGCCAGGCGAGATCCTGGCCGCCCTTCGAGAATCCGATGCCGACGAGCGGCTCCGTGCCGGTTGCATCGATGATCCATTCGTTGCGATGGACTATGTGTTCGAACGCGTCGTGGTTGCCGTCCGGGTGGGTCTGCAGGAGCAGCACCCGGAAGCCGAACGCGTGCGCGAGGAACCATCCGAAGGGATAACACGAGAATGGGGTCTGTTGCAGCCCGGGCGCGAGCACCACCGTTTTTCCCGTTCGTCTCCATGACGGCGGCTCGATGACGCGCGGGAAGCCGCCCCAAACGCGGATCCCGATCGCCGCGAGGATGTCTTCCGCGAAGACGAAGAGCACGTGCGTGATCACGAGGCGAACCGTATCGATCGGCTCGAGGATTTCGATCGTCTCCCGAAAGAACCCGCGCCATTTTCTGCCGAACGCGCGGACGCGCGTCCATGTGCGCTGCCACTGGGTTCGGCGTTTCATCGTCACCTCCTGCGTTCACCCTAGTCTCGCGCCCAGGTTGCGTCAAACCGGCCTAAGCGATATCGTAATCCCCACTATGCCTGATATCTACCGAATTACGGGCGGAACGCCGCTGCGCGGAACCATGGACGTCGGCGGGGCCAAGAACGGCGCGTCGAAGATGATCATCGCGTCTCTGCTGACGGATGAGGACGTCGTTTTGAAAAATGTTCCGAAGCAGCGCGAGACGGCGATCACGGAAGAGATCGTAACCACCGTCGGCGCCACGGCCACGTGGGAAGGGGAGCACACGCTCCGCTTGAAAACGCCGAACGTGACCACCGCGTCCGTTCGCGCGCTGTCGGAGAAAAATCGCATTTCGGTGTTGGCGATCGCGCCGCTGTTGCACCGCGCGGGCGAGGCGTTCGTGCCGCCGGTCGGCGGGGACAAGATCGGGCAGCGGCCGGTGAACTTCCACGTGGAGGCGCTTCAGAAGATGGGCGCGACGGTGGAAGCGACCGTGGACGGATTTCATGCTACCATCAAGGGCCGTTTGCGCGGCGCGCTCATCGACTTGCCGTACCCGTCGGTCGGCGCCACGGAAACCGCGCTGTTGGCCGGCGTGCTCGCCGAGGGCCGCACGGTGATTCGCAACGCGGCGGGCGAACCGGAAATCAAAGGGCTCATCATGATGCTCCAGAAGATGGGCGCGGTGATTCAAATCAACTCCGGACGCTCGATTGAAATTATCGGCGTCGAGAAACTGCACGGCTGCGACATGACCGTCATGCCGGACCGCATCGAGGCTGCCTCGTACGCGTCGATGGCGCTCGGCACGCGCGGCGAAATCTTCGTGAAGGGCGCGGAGCACGAGCATCTCATTACCTTTCTCAATTCCGTTCGAAAAGTCGGCGGCGACTACCAGGTGCAGGACGACGGCATTTTGTTCTCCGCCACTGGCGAACTGCGCGGCATCGAACTTGAGACGGACACGCATCCGGGGTTCATGACCGACTGGCAACAGCCGTTCCTCGTGGCGCTTACCCAGGCCAAGGGCACCAGCGTCGTCCACGAGACCGTGATGGAGGGTCGTCTCGGATATACGGAAGCGCTCAAGAAGATGGGCGCGGACATCTCGCTGTTCTCTAACTGCCTCGGCGAGCTGCCGTGCCGGTTCAAGGAACAGAACTACCGCCACAGTGCCGTCGTGAACGGCCCGACGCGCCTTCAGGCCACCGACCTTGACGTCCCGGACATCCGCGCCGGCCTCGCCCTCGTCATCGCCGCGCTCGTCGCGGACGGAACCTCCACGCTCACGAACATCCACCACTTGGATCGCGGGTACGAGCGGCTGCAGGAGAAACTCCAGGGGGTCGGTGCCAAAATTGAGCGAATTATTGGCTAATCTTACAATCAAATCTTGACAAAACGGCCGGAATGTGATATATTCCGGCCTTGTTCTTTTCATGCAATCCCGCGTGGGAAGAGACAATTTCGGTTCGGTTCCCTCATTCAAGGAGCGTGATTCTTGGAAGATTCAAATCCGGTTGTCGCACCGCCCGCAGATCCTGCGGCGTCCGTTTCCGATGTTCCCGCCAAGCCCAAGCACTGGCTTGATGCCTTGGCGGTGTGGGTTGCGGAACGTGCCATGGCCGTGGCGATCATCCTCGCCTCGCCGTTCGTGGCGTTCGCCGGGTGGGCCGCCAGGATCATCGATACCTGGCGTGAGTTCCGGAAGAAGTTCCAGCCGGAAGACCCGTACTTCCTCCGCACGAACGGGGAGACGCTTCTCTCCGGTCACGTGAAGATGGAACTCGCGGTCGCCATGGGCACGCTCATCACCGCGGAGATCGCCTTCGAGGCGTTCGCGTGGTCGAGCATGTGGAGCTACTCGCTCACGGGGCTGCTCAGTTGGATCATCAGCGCGGCATTCGTCGCGATGACCTTCATCATCACCCGTGCCATCCTCACGATGGATGACTCGGATGAGGTGAAGGCCAAGGGCGCCCTGCGCTCACGGCTCGCGATGCTGATGCTGATCGCCGTAGTGCTCGCCATCCCGTCGGAGCTCCGGTTCTTCGGATCGGAGATCGAGCGGTACATCTCCGCGAAGGAGGAAGTGACCGTCGCGGCGCTTCGCGAGGAGGAGAAGGCGAAGGCCATCGAGCTCTCCGAGAAGCAGAAGACTACGGCCACGGCGTCCCTGTCCGGGGCGCCCGCCGACGTGGTTTCCCGCCGTTCTTCCGAACGCGCGGCGATCGTGGCCCAACAGGGGTCCGACCGCGCGGAGATCACCGCGCGCCTCAAGGCCGCCTCCGCCGACGTGATCGACGAGGTGGGCA
>DAISXX010000113.1:0-3722 GCA_036825695.1 Patescibacteria group bacterium
GTACGGACCGCGCCGGGATGCAGGACGTTGTGGCACGACTCCTTCGGTTGGCCGGCGTGGAGCCCGGCTTTCGGAACAATTTCTGTGCGTTTCTTCAGAAGCGCCTGGTTCGGCCCGGGGAGTACACCGTGGTGCCCGAAGAATTGAACGTCTGGGCGGACAACGGCGGGGCCGTGTACTGATCGGCTGGCATCTCTCGACCCAAGGGCTTTTCCCTCGGGTCGTTTTTTATTCGTTGAGACGGAGCCTCATAAATTCGGCAAAAGACCGGGTCATGCGGAAGCGTTGCGTTTACAATTGGATGGTTGCCAATCCCCAGTCATGCGCTTCCGCGAACGCCCCGTTCGCCGCGATCTCGCGGTCGATGTCGTCGCGCACGTGATCGAGGTACGCGGTCCATTCCGCATCGCTCGGCTCGTGTTCCCAGCGGTGGCGTTCGGTGCTGACGTAGCGGTGATACGGTTCGGCGCTCGTGAGGCGGACGTCGGTCGAGACGAGCTCGGTCACGATCGCGCCCGGAAGGTTCGCGGTGAACGAGGTGAAGTTCTGGAGGTTGAGGGAATCGCGCTTGGCCTTGTAGCGATTGCCGAACGTCGTCTCGAACCACGCGATCCACTCGCGGCGCTTCGGGAAGTCGGTGCCGCTGTGCATGGTGAGCACCATGCGTCCGTTTGGCGCGAGATGGCCGACGAGATGCGCGAGCGCCGCGGCCTTGTCGTCGACCAGGTGAAGCGCGTGTGCCACGATGATGCGGTCGAACGATGCGGCGATCGGCGCGGAAGCAAGATCGCCGACGATCACGTGCGCCGCGTTCGTCCGGGCCGCGGCATCGCGCGTCATTTCCTCCGACGCGTCGAGCAGCGTGAGCCGCACGTTCGCGAACGAGCGCAGCACCTCCTCGGCGAGCGTGCCGTTGCCGCAACCCGCGTCGAGCAGCGACATGCCGTCGAACCCGTTGAGCGCGTCGCGAACCCTTTCATTGCGCGACGGGCCGACCGCAAACTCATACAACGCTTGTCGTGCGGCCAGGGCGTCGGTGGTGTTGTACTGCGTGAGCTCGCGATCCATAGGTTGGTTATTCGGTCGGCCGTGCGGTCAACGTCACGGATACGTCCTGCTCCTCGCCCTTGTGAGAAATTTTGAGCGTCACCGTGTCGCCGACCTTCGCGCGCGAGACCAGTTCCGCAATCGAGTGGTCCGCGTCGATCTTCTGTCCGTTCCACGCAAGCACGATGTCGTTCTCGGCCAGTCCCGCCTTGTCGGCCGGCGAGCCCGGCGTCACGGCGAGGTCGGTCACGTTGTCGCCGCGCACCACGAGCGCGCCGTAGTCGTAGGCGAGGTCCTGCTGCTTTTGGAGATCGGCATCGATGGGCACGTAGCGGACGCCGAGGAACGCGCGTTCGATCTTTCCGTCTTCCTTCACGCTGTCGAACACGTCCTTCACGTCGTTGGCCGGAATCGCGAAGGCAATGGATTGCGCGTTCGCCACCGCGACGTTCATGCCGATGACGTTTCCGCTGATGTCGAGGAGCGGACCGCCGGAGTTGCCCGGATTGATGGCCGCGTCGGTTTGGATGATGTCGTAGAGGTGCTCCGAGCCGCCGTTGCCGCCGCCCGCGTCGATTTGGCGCGACAGGCCGGAGACCACGCCCTTGCTCACCGAGTTCTCGAACTCGCCGAGCGCGTAGCCGATGGCGATGGCGGTTTGTCCGGGCTGGAGCGCGTCGGAATCCGCGAACGTGAGGAAGGGAAGGCCGGTCTCGTCGATCTTCAGGACCGCGATGTCGTTCGTCGGGTCGGCGGCGAGCACCGTGGCCGTGACGTTCTTTCCCTTGTGCGCGTCGTCATTCAGGATGACCGTGTACTCGGTGCCGTCCGCGCCGTCCACCACGTGCTTGTTGGTCATGATGTAGCCGTCGTCCGTCACGAGATAGCCGGAGCCCGCGCTTACCTGTTGCTTTTCCGTTCCGTTTTGACAGGTGGACGGCATCCGGAAACTCATGCCGAACGGATTGTTGTTGCCGAACGGGTTGGTGAAGCAGCGTTCCAGCTTCGGGACGTCCGCGGTGGCGACGATGCTCACGACGGCCGGCGACGCCTTCTTCACCGCGTCGATCACGGCCGATTCCTCCGAGACGACCTTGACCGTCGTCTGCGCCGGCGCGTCGACGTCCGGCACGATGGAACGCACCCAGTCCTGTTTCAAAAGGGTTTGTCCGGCCGCGGCTCCCGCGAAAAACACAATCGCGGCGACGGCGACGAAGACGGCGGTTTTGGTGGAGGAAATCGGTTGTGGATCGGACATACGGTTAATAGCTGAGGCCGGCGTACAGGGGGAACCCGGCCGTGAGTTCTGTAACCTGATCGCGGATCGCGGCCAACCGTTGCGCGTCGGTCGCGTTCGAGAGCGCGTCGTCGATCCAACCCACGATGTTCGTCATTTCGGCTTCTTTCATGCCGCGCGTGGTGAGCGCCGGGGTGCCGAGACGGATGCCGGAAGGATCCATCGGCCCGCGCGGATCGTCGGGAATGGCGTTCTTGTTGACCGTGATGCCGGCGAGGTCGAGCGCTTCCTGGGCGAGCTTGCCCGGGACGTTGCGCGACGCCATCACGTCGATGAGCAGGAGATGGTTCTCGGTTCCGCCGAACGCGAGTTTGTACTCACGTTTCAAAAACTCGGCCTCGAGCGCTTTTGCGTTCGCCTTGATTTGTCTCGCGTAGTCCTTGAAGCCCGGCTCGAGCGCTTCCTTGAACGCGACGGCCTTCGCGGCGATGGCATTTTGGTGCGGACCGCCCTGCAGCCCGGGGAACACGGCCTTGTCGATGGCCTTCGCGTGGATTTCCTTGCAGAGGATCATGCCGCCGCGCGGTCCGCGCAGCGTCTTGTGCGTCGTCGTCGTGACCACGTCGAACAGCGGCACTGGGTTGTTCATCTCGCCCGCGGCGATGAGTCCCGCGATATGCGCCACGTCGGCCATGGTGAGCGCGCCCACTTCGTCGGCGATCTGCTTCACGCGCTCGTAGTCGATGTCGCGCGAATAGGCCGAGTAGCCGACCAGGATCAGCTTCGGCTTGTGCGTGAGCGCCATGTCGCGGAGGTTGTCATAGTCGATGGAACCGTCGGCGGCCGTCTTGTAGCGGACGAAGTTGTAGATGCCCGCGATGTAGGTGACGGGATGCCCGTGCGTGAGGTGGCCGCCATGGGAGAGGTCCATGCCGAGCACGGTGTCACCCTTTTGGAGGAGCGCGGAGTACGCGGCGATATTGGCCGGCGCGCCGGAGAGCGGTTGGACGTTCACGTGTTCCGCGCCGAACAGCTGCTTCGCGCGCGCGATGGCGAGGCCCTCGATGCCGTCGATGAACTCGCAGCCGCCATAGTATCGCTTTCCGATGTAGCCCTCGGCGTACTTGTTCGTGGCCACGGAACCGAGCGCTTCCAGTACGGCCGGCGAGACGAAATTTTCGGACGGGATCATTTCCAAGCCTTCGCGTTCGCGGGCGAGTTCGCGGTTCAGGATGTCAGAAAGTTCCGGATCGAATTGGCGAATGGTCATAAAAACCCAAAAAGGATTAGGACGTTGGACGGAGCGGATGTCGGGCGTCTTATGACATAACGGCGACATTTTACGTCCGCCTTCTTTTCTTGACAACCAGGCGAAATTCCCGTATGTTTGGCAGGCTCTCACCATCGTACGGAAACAGGAGGGGCAATGGTACAGGAC
>DAISXX010000114.1:0-3721 GCA_036825695.1 Patescibacteria group bacterium
CATGCACGGGGATGAGCGTTCCCCCTTCGAGAGTGATCACGTCGGGGCGGTCCACCGAGAAGTCACGCCGGCTCGCTTTCCACGCGCACGCCGACGGTATCCGACGCGCTGTTGTCTACGTCGTCGTACGTGACGGCCTTGAGGGTGTGGTACCCGCGGCTCACGGTGTTCGGGATGTGCGCGTCGATGGACCACGGCTCGCTTTGGTCGACGCCGAGGAAGTAGCCGTCGATGTAGAACTCCACGCGTGACACGCCGCGCGGCGCGCTGGCGCTGGCCGAGAGGAAAACGTCGCGCCCCGAGAGGGTGGCGTCGTTCTCCGGGCTCGTCATGCGCACGCTTGGGACGTTCGCCGGGACGTGCACGTCGTCATACTCGGTCGGAGGCGCGGTTCGTTCGATCTTGATCCCGGTTTCCGTCTCGCGCTTCGCGATCCAGTCCGCGATCGCCTTTTCCCACGCGGCATACTCCGGGTCCGCGTTCGGGTCCGCTGGCGCCGGGCCGAGCGGGTCGTTGCGGTCGACGTACTGGAGGATGGAGTGGTATTCGGCGTACGTCTTGGTCTCGCGCATCGAGCTCGGCGTGAAGTCGGTCGCGAGCTTGCCGCTCGCCTTGTCGACCGTGACGGTCGTGGCGGGCATCGATCCGTCGATGATCGCCTTGCCGGTCACCGGGATGTTCGGGGCCGTGAAATACTCGATCGGTTTTCCCTCGAGCGCCCGGCGCATGAATCCGTTCCAGATCGGGGCCGCGACCACGGAGCCGTCCGAGCCCCTCTTCATCGGGATATGCTTGTTGTTTCCCACCCACACGCCGGCCACGAGCGACGGGGTGTAACCCATGGTCCACGCGTCGTAGAAGTCGTTTGTGGTGCCGGTCTTCGCGGCCACTGGCCGGTCGCCGAGCTGCAGGTAGCTCGACGCGCCGAACACGGCGGTGCGCGCGGCATTGTCCGTGAGCACGTTGGCGGTCATTCGCGTGATGTTCGGATCGAGCACCTTCTCGCCGTCGTCCGGCTTCCATTCGTCGAGCACCGTGCCATTCGGTCCTTCCACCTTCAGGATGGATACCGACGGGTGGCGCACGCCTTCGTTCGCGAGGGCAGCGAACGCGTCGGCATGCTCGAGGAGCGTCACGTCACCGGCGCCGATGCCGAGCGAGAGGCCGTAGAGCGAGTGGTTGGTGAGCGTGGTGTAACCCATGCGCGCGGCGAAGTCGAGCAGGTTTTCGACCCCGACGAGATACGTCATCTCGACCGCGGGCAGGTTGAGCGAGCTCTGGAGCGCGTTGCGCACGCGCATCGGGCCGCGTTCGCCGAGGTCGTAGTCGAACGGCGTGTACGCGCCGCCCGAGCCGTTCGGGAACGAGGTGTTTACGTCCCAGAGAATGGTGTTCGGCGTGTATCCCTTCTCAAACCCGGCCGTGTACGTCATCGGCTTGAAGCTCGAGCCCGGCTGGCGCGGGCGCAGCGCCACGTTCACCTGGCCGTCGATCTCGTCATTGAAGTAATCCTTCGAGCCGACCATCGCGAGCACCTGCCCGGTCTTCGGGTCCATGGCCACGAGCGCGCCGTTCGTGAACTGGTACGCCTCGCCCTTCGCGTCGACGCCCTTCGCGACTTCTTCTTCGGCGATCGTTTGGAGATCGAAGTCGAGCGACGTGGTCACCTTGAGCCCGCCATTTTCCGATTGGTATTGGCCGTACGTGTCTTCAAGCTGCTGCTTCACGTACATCACGAAATGCGGCGCGTCGATGTTCGTGACTTTCACCGCGAGCGACGTGTCCTCCTGTTTTGCCGCGTCCGCGGCTTCCCGCGTGACGAACCCTTGCTCGACCATTTCGTCGAGAATGTAGTCACGGCGGAATTTCAGCATGTCCGGGTTGTTGAGATACGTGGTCGGCGCTTTCGGAATGCCGGCGAGCGTGGCCATCTGGCCGAGCGTCAGGTCCTTCACTTCCTTCCCGTAGTAATTGCCGGCCGCGGCCTGGATGCCGTAGTAGGTGGAGCCGTACGGGATTTCGTTGAAGTAAATCTGAAGGATCTGGTCCTTCGAATACGTTCGCTCAAGCTCGATGGAGAGGATCAGCTCCTTGATTTTGCGCGAGAGATGGCGCTCGTTCGAGAGGATGGCGTTTTTCACGAGCTGCTGGGTGAGCGTCGATCCGCCGCCGCGCTGGCCGAGGAAAAAGACGGCGCGCGCGAGGCCGGTGTAGCTGAATCCGCCATGCGTGCAGAACGTGCGGTCCTCGGCCGTGATGGTCGCCTCGAGCATGACGAGCGGAATCCCGTTCGGGTCCGTTTCCATCGACGGGTCGTCTTTGCAGAACCCTTCCTGGATCTTCACGAGCGTGCGGTTCTCGTCCCCGTGCACCTCATAGAGCAGGTGTTCTCCGGTGCGGTCGTAGATCTTCGTCGTCTGCGAGACCGAGCGGTCCGTGAGTTGGCCCGGGTCCGGCAAGTTGCGCGAATAGTACGCGAACGCGCCGAGCATGCCGAGCGAACCGATGATTCCCAGAAGGACGATGCCGAGGAAGCCGTTCTTGATTGCCTGCGGCGTGAGGAGCCGACGGAACCATCGTCCCGATTTGCCGTGGCGCTTCCAACCGTGCGTGTGATGTTCTGGCATAGATGGTCATCAGGCTAGCAAAATTTGATGAAATTGAAAAGCTGTCGGCACGTACTGGACAAGTGAATAGAGTAGAAATTCGCTATCTTTTGCACTTAAATTTCAGACAGAGATATTTTGACGTTAAAAATTGGATAAGATTCGTCACGTGCCTGATAGTGGAGCGAGTCTTGAATTTATCGATCGTCGCGTATGTGTGGAATCGTCGGATACGTCGGAAAACGAGAAGCGCTTCCCGTCCTGCTCGACGGGCTGCGTCGATTGGAATATCGCGGATATGATTCCGCGGGCGTTGCCGTGTTGAACGGCTCGTTGCACGTCGCGAAATCGCCGGGGAAAGTTCGCGCGCTCGAAGAGAAGCTCTCGACCGAGACGATTCTCGGGACGCTCGGCATCGCGCACACGCGGTGGGCCACGCATGGCGTGCCGAACGAGGCGAACGCGCACCCGCACGTGAGCTGTGACGGCCGTTTGGCGCTCGTGCACAACGGGATCATCGAGAACTATGCCGAGCTCCGCGCCGAGCTCACGGCCGCGGGCCACGCGTTCGCCTCCGAGACCGACACCGAGACGCTCGCGCATCTCGTTGAGCACCTGCTTCGCTTTCCGGGCGCGTCGCTCGCGGACGCGGTTCGGTCGGCGGTTCGGCGGGTACGGGGGACGTTTGGCGTGGCGGTCGTCTCCGCGGATTTTCCGGGGACGATCGTGGTCGCGCGTCTTGGGAGCCCGATCGTGCTTGGCATCGGTGACGGGGAAATGCTCGTCGCGTCGGACGCGAACGCGATTCTCGGCCACACGCGACAGGTGGTATTCCTCGACGACGGCGAGATGGCCGTGATCGACGCGGACGGCTACCGCGTGGTGTCACTCGACAATCTTCCGGTACAAAAATCGCCTGAAAATCTCGATTGGAGCGCGGAAGTGGCTCAGAAAAACGGATTCGACCACTTCATGCTCAAGGAAATGACCGAGCAGCCGGAGGTATTGCGCAACACGATGCGCGGACGGCTCGATCGCGAGAACGGCAACGCGGTTCTCGGCGGATTGCGCGACGTGGCAGATCGGACGCGGGAGATCGATCGTCTGATTATCGT